>DASTQT010000428.1:0-8730 GCA_035761605.1 Agromyces sp.
GTCGGCGGCGGCGGCCACCGCACCGGGCGCGAGCCGAGCACGCGCGACCTGCTCGACGAGCTCCTCGCGTGGACGCCCACCTGGTGGCCCGACGTGACCGACGCCGAGCAGTGGGCCGCGCAGGACTACGAATCGCTCAACCGCGTGCCCTTCGTGGGCCGGATGCCGCGGGGCCGTGGTCGCGTCTGGTTCGCGACCGGCTACGCCAAGTGGGGGCTCACCAACGGGGCGGCTGCCGCGATCCGCATCGCGCACGAGATGCTCGGCGCGCGCCGCCCGGACTGGGGATGGACCATCGGCACCCGGCTGACGATGCCCGCCGACGTCGCGCGCGGCGTGGCGGAGGGCGCGCGCGTCGGCGCCGCCGCCGTGGGCGGCTGGGCGAACGCGCTGCGCTCACCCGACGCGCAGGCCGCGCCGGCGCCGCCCGAGGGGGTCGGGGTCGTGCTGCGGCGAGGCGCGCATCCGGTCGGCGTCTCGACGGTCGGCGGCGACACGTGCGAGGTCTCGGCGGTGTGCACGCACATGGGCGGGGTGCTGCGGTGGAACGACGCCGAGTGCACGTGGGACTGCCCGCTGCACGCCTCGCGCTTCGACCACCGCGGGCACCGCATCGAGGGCCCGGCGTTGCGCGACCTCGATCGCGCCGACGTGACGCCGCTCGACGAGGTGCTGCGCGCGGGCGCCGCCGAGCGCGCCGCCGATCAGGCCGCGACCGCCGGCGATCAGTCCTCCGGCTGAGGCGGGCGGATGACGCGGCGCCCGGGTTCGGGCGTGTCGAGCCAGGTCGCGTGCGCAGCCCGCTCGGCCGCCTCGCGCCTGGCGAACCACCCCGCGATCGGGACATCCGTCGACGAATGCGCGAGGATCGACAGCGCGATCGCGACGACGATCACGTGGAACAGGAACTCCGCGCCCGGCGCCCCGCTCTGCAGCACGAGCAGACCGTAGAGCACCGACGCGAACCCCTTCGGGCCGAACCACGCCGCGGTCGCCCGCTCCTCCCACGGCAGTCGGCTGCCGATGAGCGAGAGCTCGACGGCCACGGGCCGCGCGACGAGCAGGAGCAGCAGGCCGAACAGGTAGCCGGTCCACGGCACGTCGACGAGCAGCGCGGGGGAGATCAGCGCGCCGAACATCAGGATGGCGAGCAGCTTCACGAGCTCGGAGACCTGCCCGCCGAGCTGGTGGAAGGCGTCGCGCATCTCCGGGGCCGCGGTCGCGACGGTGATGCCGGCGGCGTAGGCGGCGAGGTACAGGTTGGCGTGCGTGACCGTGCAGATGCCGAGCACGATGAGGCCCACCGCGATGGGCGTGAGCGATGCGTACAGCGGCGTGCGCGTGAACACGGGTCGGCGGACGAGCCACGACACCGCGAGCGGCACGGCGATGCCGACCACGACGCCGAGCACGAGTTCGCCCCCGAGCACGAGCGGCTCGACCTCCGGGCCGCCGACGGTCGCGATGAGGATCAGCACGACGGGCAGCGCGAGGCCGTCGTTGAGACCCGACTCCACGCCGAGCAGGTGCCGCACCCGGTACGGGATCTCGCCGCGTCCGACGATCGCCGAGGCGAACACCGGGTCGGTCGGCGCCAGAACCGCCGCGACGAGCGCTGCCTCGAGCCACGTGAATCCGAGCAGCCAGACGCCGAGCACCACGGTGATCGCGAACGTGATCGGCATTCCGAGCAGCAGCGCCCGCCCGGGCAGGTGCCACGCCGCGCGGAGCTCGCGCAACCCGACATCCTGGCCGTCGGTGTAGAGCACGATGAACAGCGCGAGCGAGGAGACCGCCGTGACCGTGGGATCCGTCGCGTCGAGCACGATGACGTCGAGCATCCCGCTGCCGAGCAGGAACCCGGCGACGAGGAACAGCACCGTCGTCGAGAGCACCGTGCGGTGCGCGAGCCCGGAGATCAGGATCGCGGCGAGCAGGACGAGCGCGAACGACAGCAGCAGCGCTTCCACACCATGGAGTCTGCCGCGCGCACCCCCGGTGGTCGAGTAGGCCCGCCAGGGCCGTATCGAGACCTACGGCAGCAGGCGCGTGGGGCCGCGGAACAGGTAGGTCGTCTCGCGGATCGAGTGCTCGTGCAGCATGAGCATCAGCACGCGCGCGAGGCCCATGCCGAAGCCGCCGTGCGGGGGCACGCCGTAGCGGAAGAAGTCGAGGTAGAACTCGAGCTCCTCGGGCTCGAGGCCCTTCTCCTTCGCCTGCTCGACGAGCACGTCGATGCGGTGCTCGCGCTGCGCGCCCGTCGAGATCTCGACGCCGTTGAAGATGAGGTCGTACGAGTTCGTGAGGCCCGCGTCATCCGCGTGGCGCATGTGGTAGAACGGCCGGATGCTCGAGGCGTAGTCGGTGAGGAACACGAACTCGTGCCCGAGCTCCTCCTTGACGTACTGCGAGATCCGGCGCTCGCCCTCGGGGTCCATGTCGGCGTCGGCGCGGGGCACGACGTATCCGTGCTCGGCGACGATGCGCTTGGCCTCGGCGAGCGGGATGCGCGGGAACGGCGTCGTCGGCACCGTGACCTCGACCCCGAACAGCTCCTGGATCTCGGTGCCGTGCTTCTCCTTCACGGCGGTGAACGCGGAGACGAGGAGCTCCTCGTGCATGCGCATGACGTCCTCGTGCGAGTCGACCCAGCTCATCTCGGCGTCGATCGAGGTGAACTCGGTCGCGTGGCGCGACGTGAACGACGGGTCGGCGCGGAACGCCGGCCCGACCTCGAACACGCGGCCGAAACCGGCCGGCTGCGCCATCTGCTTGAAGAACTGCGGGCTCTGCGAGAGGTACGCCGTGCCCTCGAAGTAGCCGAGCTCGAACAGCTCGGCGCGCGACTCGGATGCCGACGCCATGAGCTTCGGCGTCTGGATCTCGATCCAGTCGCGCTCGATCCAGTAGGTGCGCAGCGCGTGCAGGAACGTGGTCTGGATGCGGAAGATGAGGTTCTGCTTCGGGTGTCGCAGGTCGAGGAAGCGCCAGTCCTGGCGCTTGTCGAGGCTCGAGTCGGCCGCGATGGGCGTCTCCAGTGCCTCGGTCACCACGTCGAGCGTGCCGATCCTGACCTCGAGCCCGCCGAGCTTGACGCGCTCGTCGTGCTTGAGGTCGCCGCTCACGCTGATGAACGTGCCGTGCCCGAGCGCCGAGATCTGCTCGGTCAGCGCGAACGCCTCGGCCGCGCCGACGCTGACGCCCTCGGGGTCGAGCTCGCGCACCGCGGGGTTCACGAGCTGCACCGCACCCGACTCGTCGCGCAGGATGATGAACTGCACCTTCTTCTGATCGCGGACCGTCTCGACCCAGCCGGAAACGGTGACGGGGCCGTCGGGACGAGCGGCGAGGTCCTTGACGAGGGTGCGCGTGTTCACGAGAGGCCATCCTACCGGCCGGGGATTCCGCGCCCGACCGGCCCTCCTCGTGCCATCCGCTCGCCCGCTGGCCTGCTTCGCGCCATCCGCTCGCCCGCTCCGCGCCATCCGTCGCCCCACCCTTCCGCGCTTCACAGGAGATCCGGCGGCTCACAGGACGAAACCGCCGGATCCGTCATGTCCGTCGTCGGATCTCCTGCAGACCGCGAGGGCGGTGGGTGGATGGCACGACGCTCGGCGCTTTCAAAGGGAACCGCTTCGTAGACTGGAGGGCGTGCCGGCCGAGCAGATCCATCTCGTGCGCCACGGCGAGGTCTTCAACCCGCAGGGCGTGCTGTACGGCCGACTCCCCGGATTCGGCCTGAGCGACCTCGGCCGCGCCATGGCTGCGACCGCCGCGCGCGACCTCGCCGACCGCAAGCGCCATGTCGCCGCCCTCGTCTCGTCGCCGTTGCAGCGCACGCAGCAGTCCGCCGAGCCCATCGCCGAGGCCTTCGACCTCGAGGTCGCGCTCGACGACCGCATCATCGAGCCCACCAACCGGTTCGAGGGCAAGCGGATGACCGGACGCGAGTCCGCCCTCCGTGACGTGCGCAACTGGACCTTCCTGGTCAACCCGTGGGAGCCGAGCTGGGGCGAGCCGTTCCGGTCGATCGCCGAACGCATGCTCCACGCGATGTCCGACGCCGCCGAGTCCGTCGACGAGGGCGACGTCGTCCTCGTCAGCCACCAGCTGCCGATCTGGATGGTGCACCGCCGCGTCGCCGGCAAGTCGCTCGCGCACGACCCGCGTCGCCGTCGCTGCGCGCTGTCGAGCATCACGAGCTTCGAGCGACGCAACGGGCGCTTCGTCGAGGTCGGCTACCGCGACCCGGCGGCGTCGCTCTCGGCGAACGCGACCGACGTGGGGGCGGTGTGATGGATCTCGATACGCGCGCTCCGCGTGCTACTCGATCACCGGTGGTCGCCGGCGCGATCGCGCTCGCCGCGGCATCCGCCCTGCTGCTGGCCGGGTGCTCGAGCGACCCGCTCGCCGAGCAGTACCGCGAGGGCGGCAACAAGGGCTACATCGCCGGCGACGGCACGATCGCCGAGTTCCCCGCCGACGAGCGCGGCGAGCCGATCGAGTTCGCGGGCGAGACCATCGAGGGCGAGTCGCTCGACTCCGCCGAGCTCGCCGGGCAGGTCACGGTCGTGAACTTCTGGTACGCCGGCTGCGCCCCGTGCCGTGCCGAGGCGCCGCTGCTGCAGGAGGTCTCCGAGGAGTTCGAGGGGGATGGCGCGTCGTTCGTCGGCGTGAACGTCCGCGACCAGGCCGCGACCGCGGCATCCTTCGAGGAGAACTACGGCATCACGTACCCGTCGATCGTCGACGTGAACGACGGCGCCGTGCAGTACGCGTTCGCGGGCGAGGTGCCGCCCGCCGCGGTGCCGACGACGATCGTGCTCGACGCCGAGGGGCGGGTCGCCGCCCGCATCCTCGGCCAGCTGAAGGACGCCTCGATCCTCGAGACCATCGTGCGCGACGTCATCGCCGAGCAGGCGTAGCGGCGCATGGGCGTGGGCGAGATCATCCTCAACGGGCAGCTGCTCGCGGCCGTGCCGATCGCGATCGCCGCGGGCCTCGTGTCGTTCCTCTCGCCGTGCGTGCTGCCGCTCGTGCCCGGCTACCTCGGCTACCTCGGCGGGTTCGCCGACGCGAGCGCCGAGGTCGACG
The DNA here is from genome assembly GCA_035761605.1 of Agromyces sp. Taxonomy (GTDB): domain Bacteria; phylum Actinomycetota; class Actinomycetes; order Actinomycetales; family Microbacteriaceae; genus Agromyces. The sequence continues at coordinate 5,095 of DASTQT010000428.1, forward strand.
AGCAGCGTCGCGCGCGCCGTCGGCTGCTGCTCGGCGTGCTGCTGTTCATCGCCGGGTTCTCGCTGGTGTTCCTCGTCTTCACCACGACGTTCGGCGCGCTCGGCGCGTGGCTCGCGTTGTACTCCGACGCGATCGTCCGGGTCGCGGGCGTGCTGCTCATCGGGCTGGGCCTGGTGTTCATCGGGCAGTTCACGTTCCTGCAGCGCACGTTCAAGCCGTCGTGGCGTCCGGCGACCGGGCTCGCGGGCGCGCCCCTGCTCGGCGTGGTGTTCGGCCTCGGCTGGACGCCGTGCATCGGCCCGACGCTCGCGGTCGTGCTGACGCTGAGCGCCGATTCGGGTTCGGCCGGCCGGGGCGCGCTGCTCGGGCTGGCGTACTGCATCGGCCTCGGCATCCCGTTCGTGCTCGTCGCGTTCGGGTTCGGCTGGGCCGCGAACGCGCTGGCGTTCGTGCGCCGGCACATCCGCGCCGTGAACCTCGTCGGCGGTGGGCTGCTCATCGTCATCGGCCTGCTCATGGTGTCGGGCCTCTGGACGATCTGGATGTACGAGTTGCAGGCGGTGATCAGTGGTTTCGTCCCCGCGATCTGAGGCGCGGCCCGAGGGCGGGCGAGCGGATGCCGCGTCCGCCCGCGACACGGGCGTCGACCCGCTGCGACCGTCCGACTACGACGACGGCTCGCGCGGGCCGGATGCCGGCGACGGCGACGGCGCCGTCGCGGGCGAGGGCGGTTCCGCGGCGGCGGTGAACTCGCCGAAGCTCGGTCCGGTCGAGTGGCTGCGATTCGGATGGCGCCAGCTCACGAGCATGCGCACCGCGCTGCTGCTCCTGCTGCTGCTGGCCATCGCGGCCGTGCCGGGCTCGCTCGTGCCGCAGCGCTCGAGCGACCCGAACGGCGTGGTGCAGTACTTCGCCGACAACCCCGACCTCGCGCCGGTGCTCGACGGGTTCCAGATGTTCGACGTCTACACGTCGGTGTGGTTCTCGGCGATCTACCTGCTGCTGTTCATCTCGCTGATCGGCTGCATCGTGCCGCGCACGAAGCACCACCTCGAGGCGCTTCGGGCTCGTCCGCCGAAGACGCCCGCGCGACTCTCGCGGCTGTCGGCGTTCACCGAGCGGCCGCTCGCCTCGACCGACGACGCGGTCTCGACGGGCTCGACCCCCGCCGCAGCCGAGGCTGCGATCGAGCGGGCCGCCGCTGCGCTCAAGAAGTCCGGCTACCGGGTCGAGCGGTACGACCTGCGCGGCGCGCCATCCGTCTCCGCCGAGCGCGGCTACCTGCGCGAGACCGGCAACCTGATCTTCCACACGGCGCTCGTGGGCGTGCTCGTCGCGGTCGCGCTCGGCGGCGGCTTCGGCTTCTCGGGGCAGCGCGTGATCGTCGAGGGCCAGTCGTTCGTGAACACGCTCGCGGCGTACGACTCGTTCAACCCGGGGCGCTTCTTCGACGACACCCGGCTCACGCCGTACCGCCTCACGCTCGACGAGCTCGAGGCCGTGTACGAGACCGAGAACCGCGACGCGCTCGGCCAGGCGATCGACTTCACCGCGCGGGTCACGATCGAGGGCGAGGGCGGCGAGGCGTCGCACGAGGTCAAGGTGAACGAGCCGCTCTACGAGTACGGCACCGACGTGTACCTGCTCGGCAACGGCTACGCGCCGACGATCACCGTGCGCGACCCCGACGGCGACATCGTGTTCACGGACTCGATCCCGTTCCTGCCGCAGGACGCGAACCTCACCTCGATCGGCGTCGTGAAGGTGCCCGACGGCCTCGCCGAGCAGATCGGCATGGTCGGCTTCTTCTACCCGACGCAGTCGACGCTGTCGTCGGGGGCGTACACCTCGAGCTACCCCGACCTCGTCTACCCGGTGCTGACGCTCAACGTGTACTCGGGCGACCTGGGGATCAACGAGGGCACGCCGCGCTCGGTGTACCAGCTCGACACCACCGGGATGGAGCAGCTCACGGGCGGCGACACCGGTGTCGACTCCGTCGAGCTCATGCCGGGCGAGTCGACCGAGCTGCCGAACGGGCTCGGCACGGTCGAGTTCGAGACCGCGACCCCGGATGCCGCGGCCGACGACTTCTCGCAGTCCGTGCCGCGCTTCGCCTCGTTCGACGTGCACCACGATCCGTCGCAGGGCTGGGTGCTCGTGTTCGCGGTGCTCATCATCGGCGGACTGATGCTCTCGCTGTTCGTGCCGCGTCGTCGCATGTGGGTCAAGGCGGTTTCGAAGCCGGATGGCACGGTCGTGCTCGAGTACGCCGGCCTCGCGCGCGGCGACGACCCGGGCCTCGAGCGCGCGGTCGAGGACTTCGCGGACGCGCACGGCGGGAAGCGGTCGTGAGCGTGGTCCGGTGGTCGAGTAGCGGGCGGCGGAGCCGCACGCGTACCGAGACCGGCGGTGACGGTTCTCGATACGCCGCTGCGCGGCTACTCGACCACCGGCACATGAAATTCTTCGACGTAAGGTAGAACGGTGACGCTCGACGAGATCTCCATCATCGCGGTGTACTCGGCGATGGCCGTGTACGCGGTCGCGTTCATCGCGTACTCGATCGACCTCGCGAAGCGCTCGGCCGCGTCCGGTGCGACGACGGTGGCGGAGACCGCGTCCGAGCCGGTCGGCGTGCTCGCGGGTGCCGGTGCGACCACCGCGACCACCCCGACGAAGGCCGGCGGCGCGACATCCGTCCGCCCCCCTCAGGCCGGCGATGCCGCGACATCCGCCGTCGCCTACGGACGCTCGCCGGTGCTGCGCGTCGCCGTCGCGATGACGGTGATCGCGTGGCTGCTGCACCTCGGCGCGACGGTGCTGCGCGGCATCGCCGCCGAGCGCGTGCCGTGGGCGAACATGTACGAGTTCGCGCTGACCGGCACGCTCGTCGTCACGACGGTGTTCCTCGTGGTCCTGCTCATCTCGAAGACCGACCTGCGCTTCCTCGGAACGTTCATCACCGGGCTCGTGCTCGTGCTGCTCGGCATCGCGACCGTGAACTTCTACGTGAGCGTCGTGCCGCTGCCGCCGGCGCTGCAGTCGGTGTGGCTCGTGATCCACGTGTTCGTCGCGACCACGTCGGTCGGGTTCTTCGCGCTCGGGTTCGCGCTGTCGGTCGTGCAGCTCATGCAGGCCCGCCGCGAGGCCGTCGCCGCGACCGCCGACGCCGTGAAGAAGTCGTTCCTCGCGACGTTGCCGACCGCGGCCGCGCTCGAGAACCTCGCCTACCGCGTCAACATCGTGGGCTTCATCCTCTGGACGTTCACGCTCATGGCGGGCGCGATCTGGGCCGAGAAGGCCTGGGGCCGCTACTGGGGCTGGGACACCAAGGAGGTGTGGACCTTCATCATCTGGGTGGTCTACGCCGGCTACATCCACGCGCGCGCCACGCGCGGCTGGCGCGGCACGCGCTCGGCCTGGCTCGCGATCATCGGCTTCTCGGCGGTGCTCTTCAACTTCACCGTCGTGAACCTGTTCTTCAAGGGACTGCACGCCTACTCGGGGCTCTGATCCCGCCCGTCCCGGCGACTCCGGGGCTGCACGGTTGCGATCCCCGCGACTCGCGGGCACGATCACTGCATGGGCCGGGCGCTGCTCGAACGCGATCGGGAACTCGACGCGCTGCGATCC
>DASTQT010000429.1:0-12787 GCA_035761605.1 Agromyces sp.
GAGGGCGCGGCGGCATCCGCTGCCAGCACCTTGCGCTCCTGGTTCGCGAACCAGCCCAGCGCGACGAACGCGAGCAGGGCGAACACGAACCCCTGCAAGGCGTACGAGAGGTGCGGTCCCTCGTCGCGCACGGGCCGGGGGAGTGCCACCGGTGGCTCGGCGGCGTCGGCGCCGGTCTGCACGAGGATGCCGTAGGCGCCCGTGTACGCGGGCTCGTCGACGCGCTGCGCCAGCTCGTCGAGATCGATGGTCGCGAACTCCGAACCCGACGAGGTCCGTCCGGCGATACGCTGCTCGCCGGCCTTCAGCCGCGCGGTCACCGAGACCTCGCCGTCGGGCGCGGGAGGCACCTCGGAGGGCCGGCCGTCGGAGTCCTGCGCGATCCAGCCGCGATCGACCATGAAGACCGTGCCGTCCTCGAGTCGCAGCGGGGTGAGCACCTCGAAGCCCGTGCTGCCCTCGAACGGGCGGTTGCGCACGACGACCTCCTCGTCGTGGAGGAACTCGCCCGTCAGCGCGACGACCTGCCAGCGCTGGTCGATGTCGAAGCCGTCGAGCTCGGGCAGCGCCTCGGCGACGGGCACCGGTTCGGCGTCGTAGTTCGCGTCGATGCGCGCGACCTCGGCGAGCGCCTCCGCACGCCGGTTGAACTGCCACGTGCCGAGCGCGGAGCACGCGACCGCGAACACGATCACGAGGGCGAGGTAGCCCGCCCAGCGCGGGGCGACGAGGAATCGCCAGTCGTTCATGCGACACCACCGCCGGCACCGGACGGCTCGTCGAGGGGCGCCGGCGCCGCGGCATCTGGCGCCGACTCGTCGAACGCCTGCACGCGCACCGGGAACGAGCGCGCGGCGAGGAACTCGCGGAGGTAGTCGACGTGCTCGTCGCACGCGAGCCACGTCTTCACGCGGTCGGCGGAGTGGATCTTCGGGTTGCGCCAGTCGATGCGCCAGGTCGCCGCCTCGCGGCATCCCGCGCGGGAGCAGCCGCCCGCGGGGGCGGCACCGAGGGAGCCGATCACCGCTCGGCCTCCGGACCCTCGTCGGCAGGCTTCCCGTCGGCCGGCTCCTCGTCGGTCGTGCGGGCGCCGTCGTTCGGCGCATCCGACGACGGCTGCGGCCCCGACGGCTCCGAATCCCCGGGCCGGCCGATCGGCACGATGCTGCCGGGACGCTCGACCTCGGCCTGCGGGCGGGTCGTCGCGACGTTCGCGACGACGACCGCGAAGTACGGCAGGAACACCGCACCCGCCGCGAACACGAGGATCCACCATCCCTGGACGAACAGCAGCGCGACGATGCACGCGACACGGATCCCCATCATGATCGTGTACTTGATCATGCGCGCGCGGCGCTCCTCCTCGGGCGAAGGAGGCAGCGACGTGATCGACTGCAGGGGCTGGTGCTTCATGCTGGTCGCCGTGGCCTGCCGGCGCTCCTCACCTCCAAGACTACGTCTCCCTGGGCGAGCGGATGCCGCGCATTCGGCAACCTCTATGCTGGGACGGGCCTTCGGGCCTTGACGTACCCCCTTGGAGAGAGACGGAGTCCGCCATGACCACGAGCCGCACCGTGCTGGTGACCGGAGGCAACCGGGGCATCGGCTTCGCGATCGCGCGGGAGTTCGTCGCGCAGGGGCACCGCGTCGCGGTGACCGCGCGCTCGGGCGAGGGCCCCGAGGGCACGCTGACGGTCCGCGCCGACGTGACGGATGCCGAGTCGATCGACCGCGCGTTCTCCGAGATCGAGGCCGAGCTCGGTCCGGTCGAGGTCGTGGTCGCGAACGCGGGCATCACGCGCGACACGCTGCTCATGCGCATGAGCGAGGAGGAGTTCACGAGCGTCGTCGACACCAACCTCACGGGCGCGTTCCGCGTGATCAAGCGCGCGTCGAAGGGCATGCTCAAGGCTCGCTTCGGTCGCATCGTGCTCATCTCGAGCGTCGTCGGCCTCTACGGCGGCGCCGGCCAGGTCAACTACTCGTCGTCGAAGGCCGCGCTCGTGGGCATGGCCCGATCGATCACGCGCGAGCTCGGCGCCCGCAACATCACCGCGAACGTCGTCGCACCCGGCTTCATCGAGACCGACATGACCGACGCGCTCCCCGAGGCGCAGCAGGCCGAGTACAAGAAGAGCATCCCCGCGGGCCGCTTCGCATCGCCGTCCGAGGTCGCGAAGGTCGTCGCGTGGATCGCGAGCGACGACGCCGGTTACATCTCCGGCGCCGTCATCCCGGTCGACGGCGGCCTCGGCATGGGGCACTAGGGGCCGCCGCCCCACCGTTCAGCGTTCGATCCGCACCGCGGTGTAGGTCGTGTCGGGCGTCGGCGGCGTGCTGAACCGCGCATTCGGCAGGTACAGGCCGTTGCCGTATGCGGCGACCGTCGTCGGCACGTCGAACTCCGCGCTCGTGAGCCGGTCGACGAGTTCACCCGTGCTCCCGTCGGCACTGAGCCGGATGACGGCGACCGTGTTCAGCTGGTTCTGCACGACGTAGAGGGTCCGGCCGATGACGAGCAGGCCGTCGCCGGCCGTGGCCGCGAACCCGCCGAGGTCGACCGCGGTCGCCACGCCCGTGTCGGGGTCGACCCGGAAGACGGTCGCGGTCGCGGACTGGACGACGAGCAGCGCCTGGTGATCGGGCGTCTCGGCGATGCCGTTCGCATTGAACCCGGGGACCTGCGTCCAGTCGCCGGTCAGCGGCAGGGTCTCGACGTCATCCGCGTCCGGAAGCGCACCCCCCGGACCGATCGGCACGAAGTAGAGCTCTGCCGCCTGGCTGTTCGTGAACCACGCGCCGTCCCGAGTGAGGACGACGTCGTTGATGAACGCCGGACCGGTCGTGAGCTGATAGCTCGCGAGCAGTTCGCCCGTCGCCGTGTCGATCACGCGCGCGTCGCCGGCGGGTCCGCCCGACACGAACAACCGGCCGAACTGATCGACCTTGAGCCCGACCGACGGCGTGCCCGGCCCCTCGGCGATGACCTCGCCTTCGCCGGTCCGCAGGTCGGCGGCATAGATGTCGCCGTCGGCGAGCGAGCCGAAGTAGGCCGTGCCGCGCGGATCGATCGCGATGCCCTCGGGGCGGAAGCCGTCGGGGAGTTCGATGAGGTCCTCGACGGCACCACCGCCGGGCGGCGAGGCGGGAGCGCCGATCGCGGCACCTGCGGTGCCGACGGTGAGGAGGGCGACGATGGCGCCCACGGCGGACGAGCGTGCGACGATGCGGCTGGCCATGGGGTCATGCTAGGCCGGTGGGAGGACGACCGCCCGGCTTCTGATGCGACTCCCAGCCGGGGCTCGGGGGCGTCAGCCGCGCAGCCCGGCGAGCGCCAGCACGCCGCTGAGGTCGACGCGGTCGATCGCGACATCCGCCTGCGCCCGCACCACGGGCTTCGCACAGAACGCGACGCCCAGCGCGGCCCGGTCGAGCATGCGCAGGTCGTTCGCGCCGTCGCCCACGGCGATGGTGCGGGAGAGCGGCGCGCCGGATGCGGCGGCCCACTCCTCGAGTGCTCGTCGCTTCGACTCGGCGTCGACGATGTCGCCGAGCACTCGGCCGGTGAGCCGGTCGCCGTCGACCTCGAGCCGGTTGGCGCGGCAGTAGTCGAGGCCGAGCCGTTCGGCGAGCGGGTCGAGCAGCTCGTGGAAGCCGCCCGAGACGACGCCGACGCGACCGCCGGCCGCGTGCACGCCGTCGATGAGCTCGTGCACGCCCGGCGTCGGCGTGAGCCGCGACCGCGCCGCGACGACCTCGGCGACGGGCAGGCCCGCGAGGGTCGCCACGCGCTCGCGCAGGCTCGCCGCGAAGTCGAGCTCGCCGCGCATGGCGCGCTCGGTGACGGCCGCGACGTGCTCGAGGCTGCCGGCCGCCTCGGCGAGCAGCTCGATGGCCTCCTCGCGGATCAGCGTCGAGTCGGCGTCGAGCACGACGAGCAGGCCGCCTTCGCGGCCGGATGGCGCGGGGTTCACGCGGTGGCCCGGACGTGCGATCCCTTGCCCACCACCGTGACGCCGCTGTCGGTGACGACGAATCCGCGCGCGATGTCCTCCGCGCGGTTCAGCCCGATGTGGGCGCCCTCCTCGACGACGACCTCCTTGTCGAGGATGGCGCGGCGCACGGTCGCTCCGGCCTCGATGCGGGCACGGTCGAACAGGATCGAGTCCGACACGTTCGCCCCCGAGCCGACGATCGCCCACGGCCCGAGCACGCTCCGTTCGACGTGCGCGCCCGAGATGACCGAGCCGAGCGAGACGATCGAGTCGATGACCGTGCCGAGCGATCCGCGCGCGTCGCGCGTGAACTTCGCCGGCGGCGAGTTCAACTGCTGGCTGAAGATCGGCCATTCGCGGTTGTACAGGTTGAACACCGGCAGCACCGAGATGAGGTCCTGGTGCGCCTCGAAGAACGAGTCGATGGTCCCCACATCGCGCCAGTAGTAGCGGTCGCGGTCGGTCGAGCCGGGAACCTCGTTGCCCTTGAGGTCGTACACGCCCGCCGTGCCCTTGTCGACGAAGGCGGGGATGATGTCGCCGCCCATGTCGTGGCTGGAGTCGGTGCGCTCGCCGTCGCGCAGCACCGCGTCGATGAGCGCGTCGGCGTTGAAGACATAGTTGCCCATCGAGGCGAGGACCTCATTGGGCGAGTCGGGCAGGCCCTCGGGGTCGCTCGGCTTCTCGAGGAACCGATGGATGCGCTCGGGCGACGTCGCGTCGACCTCGATGACGCCGAACTGGTTGGCCAGCGAGATCGGCTGGCGGATGGCGGCGACGGTGGCCTCCGCGCCGGAGTCGATGTGCGCCTGGATCATCTGGCTGAAGTCCATGCGGTAGACGTGGTCGGCGCCGACGACGACGATGATGTCGGGCTGCTCGTCGTAGATCAGGTTGAGGCTCTGCAGGATCGCGTCGGCCGACCCCGAGAACCAGCGCTTGCCGAGCCTCTGCTGTGCGGGCACCGACGCGACGTACGAGCCGAGCAGGCCGTCGAGGTGCCAGGTCTGCGACACGTGGCGGTCGAGGCTGTGGGACTTGTACTGGGTGAGCACGACGATCTGCCGCAGGCCCGAGTTCACGAGGTTCGACAACGCGAAGTCGATGAGCCGGTACTGCCCGCCGAAGGGCACCGCGGGCTTGGCGCGGTCCTCCGTGAGGGGCATGAGGCGCTTTCCCTCGCCGCCTGCGAGGACAATGCCGAAGATCTTGCGCGTGGCCACCATGTGCCCAGCGTAGTCAGGCGGATGCCGCGTGGGACAGGTGGTTGACGGCGCGTGACCTCGACGGGCTAACGTTGCCGCATGCGAGTCGACCTCCTCACCCGCGAATACCCGCCGGAGATCTACGGAGGGGCCGGCGTGCACGTCGCCGAGCTCGTCCGCGCGCTCCGCCGCGACATCGACGTGCAGGTCCGCTGCTTCGGCGGCCCACGCGACGAGGCGGGCACCACGCCGTACGCGACCCCGGCCGAGTTCGCCACGGCGAACGCGGCCCTCGCGACCATGGGCGTCGACCTGCTGATGGCCCAGGATGCCGCGGGCGCCGACCTCGTGCACTCGCACACGTGGTACGCGAACTTCGCGGGCTTCACGGCGAAGCAGCTGCACGGCATCCCGCACGTCGTGACGGCGCACAGCCTCGAGCCGTTGCGCCCGTGGAAGGCCGAGCAGCTGGGCGGCGGGTACCGGGTCTCTAGCTGGATCGAGAAGACCGCGTTCGAGGACGCCGACGCCGTGATCGCGGTGAGCGACGGCATGCGCCGCGACATCCTGCGTTCGTACCCCGGAATCGACCCCGAGCGCGTCTCGGTCGTCTACAACGGCATCGACCTGACCGACTGGAAGCCCAACCACGACCCCGACCAGGTGCGCGCGCTCGGCGTCGACCCCGACCGCCCCTCGATCGTGTTCGTCGGCCGGATCACCCGGCAGAAGGGCCTCCCATACCTGCTGCGCGCGGCCCGCTCGCTGCCGGCCGACGTGCAGCTCGTGCTGTGCGCGGGCGCGCCGGACACTCCGGAGATCATGGCCGAGGTGTCCGGGCTCGTGGCGGAGCTCGGCGAGACGCGCGAGGGCGTCGTCTGGATCGACCGGCACCTGCCGCGCTACGAGCTGACGGCGCTCCTGACCGCAGCGACCGCGTTCGTCTGCCCCTCGGTGTACGAGCCGCTCGGCATCGTGAACCTCGAGGCGATGGCGTGCGGCGCCGCGGTCGTCGGAACGGCGACCGGCGGCATCCCCGAGGTCGTCGACGACGGCGTCACGGGCGTGCTCGTTCCGATCGAGCAGCACGACGACGGCACGGGCACGCCGCTGGATCCCGACCGGTTCGTCGCCGACCTCGCCGAGGCGCTGACGCGCGTCGCGAGCGACCCCGTGCGGGCCCGTGAGATGGGCGCCGCGGGCCGCGTGCGCGCCGAGCAGCACTTCGCGTGGGACGCGATCGCGACCGCCACGCGCGCGCTCTACGAACGGGTGCTCGCCGGCCGCTGAGGGGCCCGGGGCTGCGCGGAGGCGCGCCATCCGTCCCACTAGCATGGAACGCATGGCGTCTACGGTTCTGCAGTTCCAGCATGTGTCGGTGGTCCGCGATGGCAATGCGATCCTCGACGACATCGACTGGAGCGTCGAATCCGACGAGCGCTGGGTGATCCTCGGGCCGAACGGCGCGGGCAAGACCACGCTGCTGCAGATCGCCGCCGCCGCGATGCATCCCACCAAGGGCTCGGCCGAGGTGCTGCAGGAGTCCCTCGGCAAGGTCGACGTGTTCGAGCTTCGGCCCATGATCGGGTTCGCGTCGACCGCGATGGCCCGCCGCATCCCGAAGAACGAGACGGTCATCGACACCGTCCTCACGGCCGCCTACTCGGTCACGGGCCGGTGGAACGAGGAGTACGAGGCCATCGACGACCGCCGCGCGAAGCGCGTGCTCAACGAGTGGGGCCTCGAGGGCTTCGCAGGGCGCCGTTTCGGCAGCCTCTCCGACGGCGAGCAGAAGCGCGTGCAGATCGCCCGATCGGTCATGACCGACCCCGAGCTGCTGCTGCTCGACGAGCCCGCCGCGTCGCTCGACCTCGGCGCGCGCGAGGAGCTCGTGTCGCTGCTCGGCGGCTACGCCTCGTCGGCGGCATCGCCGGCGATCGTGATGGTCACCCACCACGTCGAGGAGATCCCCGAGGGCTTCACGCACGCCATGCTGCTGGCCGGGGGCAAGGTCCGTGCAGCGGGTCCGATCGACGAGGCCCTCACCGCCGAGACGCTCGGTGAGACGTTCGGCATGCCGATCGAGCTCAGCCGGTCGGGCGGCCGGTACACGGCACGCCGCGCGGCGGCCTGACGACAGCGGCACGGCGCGGCATCCGTTCGCCGTCTCTGCTAGACTCTCTTTTTGGCCCAACGGCCGATACGCTTCCCTGCCCTGAGGCGGGGCGAACCCACCATCCGACCAGCAAGGATTCACCATGAAGGCCGACATCCACCCGACCTACAACGCCGTCGTCTTCCGCGACCTCGCCTCGGGCGCCACGTTCCTCACCCGTTCGACGGTGTCGAGCGACAAGACGATCGAGCTCGACGGCGAGACCTACCCGGTCATCGACGTCGAGATCTCGTCGGAGTCGCACCCGTTCTACACGGGCAAGCAGCGCATCATGGACTCGGCCGGCCGCGTCGAGAAGTTCAACAAGCGCTTCAAGGGCTTCGGCGCGTAAGACGCCACCACGAAGGGCGGGCGACTCCGGTCGTCCGCCCTTCGTCGTACCCGCTCCACACTGCGAGGCGAGCGTCGGCTTGACCGCCTCAGGACTCCGTCGAGGTCGCCGCGAGGTAGCCGGTCGCCCAGTCGATCGCCGCGAGCTGCGCCTCGTGCGGCGTCGAACGGCCCTCCTCGAGCGAGACGCCGATGTCGAGCAGCGGGTCGGCGCCCACCGAGCCCGCCGTGTCGCCCGCCAGCGCGCGGACCCGGTCGATGAGCTCGCGCACCGAGATCCGGTCGTGCAGGAACAGCGCGCACAGCTCCCGCAGCGCGAGGCGCGTGGTCTCGGGCGATGCGGCGTCGGGCATCGCCAGTCCGAGCTCGTCGAACGTGCGGCCCAGGGCGGCCCGGATGTCCCACGGGTCGTCGGCGTCGGACATGCCGGCGAGCTCGCGGAGCGCCGCGGCATCCGTGCCGGCGACGATGAGGTCGACGGCGGCGTCGAGCACCGGATTGACCGGGGTGTCGCCGAGGATCCAGAGGGCGCTCGCGTCGATGAGCGCGTCGGTCTCGGAACGGTTCACGCGGGGCGACTCCATAGCCCCAAGGATTCCACGGCGACGGGCGTTGCGCGATGGTGGATCCGCGGGTCGCGGTGACGCACCCGGCGGTCGCGCGATCAGCGGATGGGCCACGCTCCCGAGGTCGTGAACTCGGGCTCGCCGTTGCGCCGGCGCCAGTCCTGGTAGCTCTCGGCCTGCTCTCGGCACCAGCCGACCTGTCGCGTGTGCAGCTCGGCGACGGCGCACGCCGCGAGCTCGGGGAACGCGCGCGCGATGGCCTGCGCGACCCGGCCCGCGGCGATCGCGTCGGCGCCGGCGTCGTGCGCGGCGAGCAGCTCGACGCCGTAGTGCTCGCACGCGGCGGTGAGCGTGCGCTTGCCGCGACGGAACCGGTCGACGGCCTTGTCGATCACGAGCGGGTCGACGACGTAGCCGGGCCCGCGGAACGCCTCGTGACCGTAGCGCTCGGCCTCGCGGTGCAGCACCGACAGGTCGTAGGCGGCGTTGTACGCGACGATCGGGAGCCCGCGCCCCGCGGCATCCCGCAGCGCGTCGATGATCTCGGCGACCCCTTGCGCGGCCGCGAGGCCCTCGAGCCGGGCCCGCTCGGTCGTGACCCCGTGGATGAGGGTCGCCGCGGTGGGGATCTCGACACCGGGGTCGACGAGCCACTGGCGTTGCTCGAGCACCTCGCCGGCGGGGCCGATCACGCCGACGTGGGCGGTGACGATGCGGCACGTGTCGATGTCGATCCCGGTGGTCTCGAGGTCGAAGACGGCGAGGGTGTCGGCCCACGATGCGGCGGGGGAGTGCTCCATGCCGGTCACGGTATCCGTGCCTCCCGACAGCGCTCAGGCGCCGCGCCGTAGGATGACACGGATGATCGTCTCACCATACGCCGACGACCTCGCGCGCCTCCCGGTGCGCGAACGCCGCGCCCGCGTGCGCGGCAGCGACACCGCGTGGTGGGAGTACGGCGAGCCCGACGCGCCCGTGATCGTCATGGTGCACGGCTTCCGCGGCGACCACCACGGCCTCGAGCCGATCGTGGCGAAGCTGCCCGGCTTCCGCGTGATCGTGCCCGACCTGCCCGGCTTCGGCGAGTCGTCGACGTTCGACGAGGCGGCCCACGACATCGACGGGTACGCCTCATGGCTCGCCGAGTTCGTGCGGGTCGCCGGGGTGACGGATGCCGCGGGGCCGGCCGGCCCCGGCGGCTGGACGCTGCTCGGCCACTCCTTCGGGTCGATCATCGTGTCGGCGGCGGTCGCCGCCGGCCTCGCACCGGCCCACCTCGTGCTCGTCAACCCGATCGGGGCGCCGGCGCTCGAGGGCCCGCGGGCGATCATGACGAAGCTCGCGATCGGCTACTACCGCGCCTCGGCGGCCCTGCCCGACCGGCTCGGGTTCGCGCTGCTGCGCAACCGCGCGATCGTGCGCGTGATGAGCGTGACCATGGCCAAGACCGAGGAGCCCGATCTCCGCCGGTTCATCCACGACCAGCACGACCGGTACGTCTCCGCGTTCAGCGACCGCGACGCCGTGCTCGCGGCGTTCGAGGCATCCGTGAGCCACGACGTGCGCGAGTACGCGCCCTCGATCCGCGTGCCGGTGCTCCTCGTCGTCGCCGAGCAGGACGACGTGACCCCGCTCGCGGCGCAGTACCGACTGCAGCCGCTCTTCGACGACGCGACGCTCGCCGTGATCCCGGGCGTGGGGCACCTGATCCACTACGAGACGCCCGCCGAGGCCGCCGGGCACATCCGCGTGTTCGTCGAGGGGGAGCGGCCGTGAGGCTCGTGGTCGACTGCCGTTACGTGCGGATCGACCACCACGACGGCATCAGCCGGTTCACCGCGGCAATCGTGGGCGAGCTCGGCCGGCGGCATCCGCTCACGATGCTCATCAGCGACCACCGCCAGCTCGCCAAGCTGCCCGCGCTGCCGTGGGAGCTCGTCAGCAGCCCGACGAGCCCGCGCGAGCCGTGGGTCGCCCGACAGGTGCGCAAGCTCAGGCCCGACGTGGTCTTCTCGCCCATGCAGACCATGGGCTCGTGGGGCCGCGACTACGGCCTGGTGCTGACCCTGCACGACCTCATCTACTACGAGAACCGCACGCCGCCGCGCGACCTGCCCGCGTTCGTGCGCGGACTGTGGCGGCTCTACCACCTCGCGTGGTGGCCGCAGCGGATGCTGCTGAACCGGGCCGACGCGATCGTGACCGTCTCCGAGACCAGCGCCGGCCTGATCCGCAAGCACCGACTCACGAGGCGCCCGCTCACGGTCGTCCACAACGCCGCCGACGAGCTCGGCACGCCCGACCTGCCGCGCACCCGCCCGACCGGCAAGCGACTGGTCTACATGGGCTCGTTCATGTCCTACAAGGGCGTCGACACGCTCGTGCGCGCCGTCGGCATGCTGCCCGACCACGAGCTGCACCTGATGAGCCGCGTCTCCGACGAGGAGCGCCGTCGGCTGACCCGGCTCGCGCCCGAGGCCCGGCTGGTCTTCCACGACGGCGCCACCGATGCCGAGTACGCGGCGGCGCTCGCCGGCGCGACCGCGCTCGTGACCGCGTCGAAGGCGGAGGGGTTCGGCATCCCCCTCGTCGAGGCCATGCGGTTCGGCACGCCCGTCGTCGTCACCGACATCCCGATCTTCCGCGAGATCGGCGGCGATGCGGCGACGTACTTCCCCGCCGACGACGCGGACGCGGCCGCGCGCGCGATCGCCGCGCTCGACGCGCCGGGCGAGTGGGAACGCCGGTCCGCGGCATCCGCCGACCTCGCCGGGCGGTTCACCTGGAGCGCCTCCGCCGAGCGACTGCTCGCCCTGCTGCTCGACGTCGGCGCGGCGAACGGCCGCGCCGCGCACGCGCGACGCTGACGATCAGGCGACGAGCGCCGCCGCCATCGCCGTGAGGGTCTCGGTCGCTCCCGCATCGAGCTTCACCGTCGCACGGCTGTCGCCCTTGGTGATGCCGCGATTGACCACGATGATCGGCACCTTGCGGCGACGGGCGATCTCGAGCAGGCGGACGCCGGAGTTCACCACGAGGGACGAACCCGCCACGAGCAGCACGTCGGCGTGCTGCACGAGCGACGCCGCCTGACGGTAGACCGGCGTCGGCACGAACTCGCCGAAGAACACCACGTCGGGCTTCAGCAGGCCACCGCACACGGTGCACTCGGGGATCACGATCGCGTCGGGGTCGTCGACGTCGACGTCGCCGTCGGGATTCGGGCGGATCGCGACCTCGAGGTCGATGTGCGGATTCAGCTGTTCGAGCCGGTCGGCGATCGACTGGCGGGCGAACACCTGCCCGCACGACAGGCACAGCACGCGGTCGGTGGCGCCGTGCAGCTCGACCACGTGCGTGCTGCCCGCACGGCGGTGGAGGCCGTCGACGTTCTGCGTCACAACGCCGGACACGACGCCGCCGGACTCGAGCGCCGCGAGCGCTCGGTGCCCGTCGTTCGGCTCGGCGACGCCGAAGTGCCGCCAGCCGAGGTGGCTGCCCGCCCAGTAGCGCTTGCGCGCCGTCTCGGAGGTCAGGAACGTCTGGAACGTCATCGGCGCGCGCACGGGCGCGCCCTCGCCGCGGTAGTCGGGGATTCCCGAGTCGGTGCTGACGCCGGCGCCCGTCAGCACGGCCACGCGCGACCCGCGCATCAGGCGGATCGCCTCGTCGAGCTGCACGTCGGACGGGGCCGGCGCCTCGATCCCAGTGACCACGGGTGCTCCCTTCGAGCGGTGCTTGATTCTAAACGCCGCGCTTTACCGGAATGTTTCCGCAGGCTGGCAGGCTGGGCGGGGAGGACCCATGCGAATCGAACACGTCCGCGACGCGGCATCCGATGCCGTCGCCGACTACGCCCGGTTGACGGATGTCGCACTGCGCAGCATCACCGAGCCGGAACGTGGCATTTTCATCGCCGAATCGGCCAAGGTCATCCGCCGCGCCATCGACGCCGGGTGCACGCCGCGGTCGGTGCTCATGGAGGAGAAGTGGCTGCCCGGCCTCGAGGCGGCACTCGCGCCGTTCGACATCCCGGTGCACCTCGCCGATCCCGCCGAACTCGAGGCGATCACCGGATACCGCGTGCACCGCGGGGCGCTCGCCGCGTTCGAGCGACCCGCGCTGCCCGACCCGGGCGACCTGCTCGCCACGTCGCGCCGCGTCGTGATCCTCGAGGACATCGTCGACCACACCAACGTGGGCGCCATCTTCCGCTCCGTCGCCGCGCTCGGTGCTCATGGAGGAGAAGTGGCTGCCCGGACTGGAGGCGGCGCTCGCGCCGTTCGACATCCCCGTGCACCTCGCCGACCCCGCCGAGCTCGAGGCCATCACCGGATACCGCGTGCACCGCGGCGCCCTCGCGGCGTTCGAGCGACCCGCGCTGCCAGACCCGGGAGAGCTGCTCGCCGTCTCGCGACGCGTGGTCATCCTCGAGGACATCGTCGACCACACCAACGTCGGCGCGATCATCCGCTCCGTCGCGGCGCTCGGCGCCGACGCCGTGCTCGTCACGCC
>DASTQT010000430.1:0-2914 GCA_035761605.1 Agromyces sp.
GGGCTGGGAGCTCTACCACGTCGCCGAGGACCCCGCCGAGAACTACGACGTGGCCGCCGAGCACCGTGACCGGCTGATCGCGCTGATCGCGACCTGGTACGTCGAGGCCGGCAAGTACGACGTGATGCCTGTCGACGGCAGCGGCGTCACTCGGGCGGCCGCCGAGAAGCCGCTGGTCGCCGCGCCGCGCGACCGCTTCGTCTACTACCCGGGCACGCAGTCGGTGCCGTTCTTCGCCGGGCCGCGCGTGCTCAACCGCCCGCACAGCATCACCGCCGACGTGGAGATCCCCGAGGCGGGTGCCGAAGGCGTATTGCTCGCGCAGGGGACCTCGGCGGGTGGCTTCACGTTCTACGTCAAGGACCACCGGCTGCACTACACCCACAACTGGGTGGCCCGGGAGCTGCTGGACATCGAGTCGGACGCGGAGGTCGGCGCGGGCAGGCACGCGCTGCGCTTCGAGTTCGAGCCGACGGGACAGCCCGACCTCGCGCAGGGCCACGGGGTGCCCGGCCGCCTCCAGCTCTACATCGACGGCAAGCTCGCCGGCGACCGCGAGGTCCCGTACACGACGCCCTTCATGTTCAACCCCGGCGCGCTGACCTGCGGCGCTGACCCCGGCTCGGCCGTCACGACGGAGTACCAGGCACCGTTCCGCTTCACCGGAACCATCCACACGGTGACCGTCGACCTCAGCGGCGAGCTGATCAGCGACCCCGAGGCCGAGTTGAAGATGCACATGGCGCGCCAGTAGGCGTGACCGATGAGCGACCCTGAGGCCCCGACGACGACCGCGGAGGGGCCTCCCCCGCTCGCCTACCGCCAGCGCCGCTCACCGTTCCGTCGGCGGCCGCAGGAGCCGCTGTTGCAGCGAGCGGT
This sequence comes from Agromyces sp., assembly GCA_035761605.1. Classification (GTDB taxonomy): domain Bacteria; phylum Actinomycetota; class Actinomycetes; order Actinomycetales; family Microbacteriaceae; genus Agromyces. The sequence continues at coordinate 880 of DASTQT010000430.1, forward strand.
TCCCGTCAGCGCGCAGATGCCGGGCTACCGACCGCCCACGGCGCGGCGCGACCTGCTCGCCGGACTGACGGTCGCGGCGCTGGCACTGCCGTCCGGTATGGCGTACGCCGAGGTCGCGGGGCTTCCGCCGGTCAACGGCCTCTACGCCCTGCTGCTGCCGACCGTGCTGTACACGCTGTTGGGCTCATCGCGTCATCTGATCGTCGGGCCCGAAGGCTCGATCGCGACGCTCGTCGCCGCGGCCGTGCTTCCGCTTGCCGCCGCCGGCAGCGCCGAGGCCTCGGAGCTCGGCGCGATGCTCGCGCTGCTCGTGGCCGCGTGCTTCCTGCTCGCGTGGGTGGCCCGGCTCGGGTGGCTGGCGGACTACTTCTCCCGACCCGTGCTCATCGGCTACATCCACGGCGTGGTGGTCGTACTCATCTGCGGACAGCTCGGCAAGCTCCTCGGCCTGGACATCGAGGCGCGCGAGCCGATCGGCCAGCTGCTCGAGGTGCTGCGGGAGCTCGGCGACACGAGCGCCGCGACGCTGCTCGTCGGCGCTGTCGCGCTCGCGGCGCTGTTGGCTGCGCGCTTCGTCATGCCGGCGCTGCCGGCAGCGCTGGTCGTCGTCGCCGCATCGATCCTCGCCTCGTGGGCCGTCGATCTCCAGGGAGAGGGAGTGGCGGTCGTCGGCGCGATCCCGGCCGGCCTGCCGCCCGTGTCGATCCCCACCCCATCGCTCGATGACACCCTGAAGCTCGTTCCCGCCGCGATCGGGATCTTCCTCGTCGGCTTCTCGGACGGCATCCTCACCGCCCGCTCGTTCGCCGGCAAGCACGGCCAGCACGTGCGCGCCAACCAAGAGCTCGCGGCGTTCTCCGGGCTCAGCGCCGCCGCCGGCGTGACCCAGGGCTTCCCGCTCGGCGCCAGCGGATCCCGGACGGCGGTCAACGACCAGATGGGGGCGCGGACGCAGATCGCCGGCCTCACCGCCGCGGCGACGATCGCGCTCGTCCTGCTCTTCTTCACCGAGCCGATGCAATACCTGCCCAAAGCGGTGCTCGGCGCCGTCATCGTCTCCGCGGCCGTCGGGCTCGTCGACCTCGGCGCATGGCGCGCGCTGCGGCGCGTGAGCCGCTTCGAGCTCGGCATCGCCGCCGCGACCACGATCGGCGTCATCGCCCTCGGCGTGCTCGAGGCGCTGGCGATCGCGGTCGCGCTCTCGATCGTGGACGTCGTCCGGCGCAGCGCACAACCGCACGACGCGGTCCTCGGCTGGGTCGACCGGCTCGGCCGCTACGCGGACGTGCAACTGCACCCGTCGGCCCGGATCGCGCCGGGAGTCGTGATCTACCGGCTCGACGACCGCCTCTTTTTCGCCAACGCCCGTTACGTCAAGGGCCGAGTGCTCGAGGCCGTCCGCGGCGCCCCCGAGCCCGCGCGCTGGCTGATCTTCGACGCCGAGAGCGTCACCGACGTCGACGCGACCGGACTGGCGATGCTCACCGAGCTCGAGGCCGCCCTCGAGCACGACGACATCGAAGTGCTCGTCGCGCGGATGAAGCCGCACATACGGGAGCGCCTGACGACTGACGGACTCGCCGAGCGAATCGGCGAGGACCGTTTCTTCCCGACCGTCCGGGCGGCGGCCGCCGCCTGCGCGACCCCTGAGGACCTACAACAGGCGAGGAGCCAACCATGACCGCAGACGGGCGTGTCAGCACCGACGAGGCCACGAGGATCGGTGAGCTGATCGGCATTGATTGGGCGTCGGCGGGCTTCGACGTCGAGCAGTTTCGAGCCGGGATGGAGGTCGAGCTCGAGCACGGCACGCACGACCCGGCGACCGACGTGACGGGCGACGACCCGGTCATCACGGGCAAGATCGCCCTCGCGCACCTGAACGAGTTCCCGGACTACTACACGCGCCTGAAGCAGATGGAGGACGAAGCCGACCGCGAATGGCAGCGCCGCCGCGACCAGGCGGGCGCCCAGCTGCGCGTCTATCGCTTCGATCCCGGCGCCGCGTTCGAGGGCGGTCTGCTCGGCGCGATCG
>DASTQT010000431.1:0-4250 GCA_035761605.1 Agromyces sp.
GTCGGCGGGAAGGTCGCCCCCCAGCTCCACGTCTCCGCCGGTTGCGCCCTCGACCGCATCCTCGACGCCCTGGTTCACCAGGTCCTCGACGGGATTGCCGACGCAGCCGGTGAGCAGTGCGGTCGCGACGGCGGCGACGGAGAGCAGGGCGGCGGCACGGCCGCGGAGGCGGGGAGCAGGCATGCCCGCGAGTCTAGCCGCCGGGTCCTGTGAGCGACCATGCCGTAGCGTGGTCGCGAGCGCGGCGCAGCGCCGCGGGAAGGACGAGCCAGATGACCGAGCAGCCCGTAGCCGACACCGCCCAGCCGCCCGTCCGCATCGAACGTGGCGGCGTCGTGGCGACGGTCGTGATCGATCGGCCGAAGGCGCTCAACGCGCTCTCCCCCGACGTGCTGCGGGCCGTGGCCGACGCCTTCGACGCGCTCGCGGCCGAGGGCGACGCCGTGCGCGGCGTCATCGTCGTCGGCGAGGGCGGCCGTGCCTTCGTCGCCGGCGCCGACATCCGCTCGCTCGCCCGGCTCACGCCGGAACAGGGCGCCGAGTCCGCACGCCTCGGCCATCGAGTCGCCGCGGCGATCGAGGCGTTCCCGGCGCCCGTGATCGCGTGCGTCGACGGCTTCGCGCTCGGCGGCGGGCTCGAGCTCGCGCTCGCCTGCGACCTCATCTACGCGACGGACGGCTCGGCCTTCGGCCAGCCCGAGGTCCGCCTCGGGCTCATCCCGGGCTTCGGCGGCACGGTCCGCCTCCCCCGCGCCGTGGGCCTGCCGCTCGCGAAGGAGCTCATCTACACGGGCCGTCGCATCGACGCGGCCGAGGCGGAGGCGGCCGGGCTGGTCGCGCGGCGATTCCCCGACCGCGACGCGCTGCTCGAGGGCGCCCGCGCGACGATCGCGGAGGTCGCCGAGAACGCGTGGACCGCGGTCGCGCTCGCCAAGCGCGTGCTCGTGCAGGCGGCGGGCACGCCGACCGCCACGGCGAGCGACCTCGAGGTGGCCGGCTTCGAGGACGCCTTCCGCACCGACGACATGCGCGAGGGCGTCGCGGCGTTCCTCGAGAAGCGGGAGCCGCGCTTCAGCGGGAGCTGAAGCGCGGCTCGCCGATCCAACCGGGTCAGCCGGTGACGTTCGCCTGCAGCCAGGCGAGTCCGTCGAAACGGACTCCGTCGCCGCCGTACATCTCGAGGTGCAGGTGCGGGCCGGTCGACTGGCCGGTGGACCCGACCGCGCCGATCGTCTGCCCGGCCGTGACGCGCTGGCCGACCGAGACCTGGAGCGAACCGTACTGCTGGTGCGCGTACAGCGACGTGACGAGCTCGCCGCCGATGTTGTGCTGGATCTCGACGTAGGCGCCGAGCCCGCCGCCGGACTCCGTCGCGGTGATCACGACGCCGTCGGCGATGGAGACGATGGGCGCACCCGCGCCCGGCAGGAAGTCGATGCCGTCGTGGTTGGTCGAGCAGCCGGAGCACGGCGCGCTGCGCGGGCCGAAGCCCGAGCTGATGCGCGAGGGGTCGACCGGCCACACGACGCGGGGCGCCTCGATGAGGGACACCTCGCCGACGCCGGCGACGCTCGACTCGATGGGCGGCGGAGCCGCCTCGACCGACCAGGCCTCGGCGTCGATCGGCGCGAGTGCGACCTCGGAGCCGACGTCGAGGGTCTGCGAGCGCAGGGTCAGCGTGTCCTCTGCGGGGGCGTACACGGAGGCGCGCACCTCGGTGTCGGTCGCGTTCACTGCGAGCGCGGGGACGCTCGTGGCGAGGAGCATGCCGCCCACGAAGGTCATGGCAGCGAGCGACATCGCGGACCGGGTGGGGGCGGACGGGCGGCGGATGCGGCGCTCGGTCGCCCTCGCGGCCCGGCGGTCGCCCCGGTTGGGGGCCTGCTGGGCGGCCTCGGTGTGGGCGGCCTCGGTCTGGGCGGCGGTGCGGGAACGGCGGGGGCCCGGCGCGCGCAGCGTGGGGCGTGCGGCCGCGCGGCGGCCATGCTGGGGGAAGGTCATATGTGGGGGAACTGGGGTTTCGGGGGTAACGGTTTCGTAACGAATGAATGCGTTTCGAATGAACCCGACACACCTTACGCGCCGATTTCTGAGAAGTTCATCAATCGGCCACCCGACGGATGCCGCGACGCGCGTCGCGACATCCGTCGCCGCCCCCGGCTAGCCCTGCTTCTTGAGACGCGACGTCGCACGGGCGCGCGCCGTCTGGTCGAGCTCGACCTTGCGGATGCGCACCGTCTCGGGCGTGACCTCGACGCACTCGTCCTCACGCGCGAACTCGAGGCACTCCTCGAGCGTGAGCTGGCGCGACGGGGTCATGGACTCGAAGGTGTCGGCCGTCGACGAACGCATGTTCGTCAGCTTCTTCTCCTTCGTGATGTTCACGTCCATGTCGTCGTTGCGCGAGTTCTCGCCGATGACCATGCCCTCGTAGACCTCCTCGGTGGGGTTCACGAAGAAGGTCATGCGCTCCTGGAGCGCGATGATCGCGAACGGCGTGACGACGCCGGCGCGGTCGGCCACGATCGAGCCGTTGTTGCGGGTCACGATCGCACCGGCCCACTCGTCGTAGCCGTGCGAGATCGCGTTCGCGATGCCGGTTCCGCGGGTGATCGTCAGGAACTCGGTGCGGAAGCCGATCAGCCCGCGGCTCGGCACGATGAACTCCATGCGCACCCAGCCGGTGCCGTGGTTCGCCATGTTGTCCATGCGGCCCTTGCGCGCGGCGAGGAGCTGCGTGATCGCGCCGAGGTACTCCTCGGGCGCGTCGATCGTGAGGTGCTCGTAGGGCTCGTGCACCTTGCCGTCGACGGTCCTCGTGACCACCTGCGGCTTGCCGACCGTGAGCTCGAAGCCCTCACGGCGCATCTGCTCGACGAGGATCGCGAGCGCGAGTTCGCCGCGACCCTGCACCTCCCACGCGTCGGGACGGCCGATGTCGAGCACCTTGAGCGAGACGTTGCCGACGAGCTCGCGGTCGAGGCGGTCCTTGACCATGCGGGCGGTCAGCTTGTGGCCCTTGACCTTGCCGACGATGGGCGACGTGTTGGTGCCGATCGTCATCGAGATGGCGGGGTCGTCGACGTGGATCGCGGGCAGCGGACGCACGTCCTCGGGGTCGGCGAGCGTCTCGCCGATCGTGATCTCCTCGATTCCGGCGACCGCGATGATGTCGCCGGGGCCTGCCTCCTCGGCGGGGAATCGGTCGAGCGCCTTCGTCTTCAGCAGCTCGGTGACGCGCACGTTCGAGTGGGAGCCGTCGTGGCGGACCCACGCGACGGTCTGTCCCTTCTTGATACGGCCGTTGAAGACGCGCAGCAGCGCGAGACGGCCGAGGAACGGGGACGCGTCGAGGTTCGTGACCCACGCCTGCAGCGGGGCCTCGTCGTCGTAGGTCGGCGCGGGGACGTGCTGCAGGATCGCCTCGAACAGGGGCTCGAGGTCTTCGGAGTCGGGCAGCTGGCCGTTCTCGGGCTTGTTGTGCGACGCGCGGCCGGCCTTGCCCGAGGCGTAGACGACGGGCACGTCGAGGATCGCGTCGAGGTCGAGCTCACGATCGGTTCCCATCGACACGGCGTCGTCGGCCATGTCGGACGCGAGGCCGAGCAGCAGGTCCTGGCTCTCGGCGACGACCTCGTCGATGCGCGCGTCGGGCCGATCGGTCTTGTTGACGAGCAGGATGACGGGCAGGTGCGACTCGAGCGCCTTGCGCAGCACGAAGCGGGTCTGGGGCAGCGGGCCCTCCGACGCGTCCACGAGCAGCACGACGCCGTCGACCATCGACAGGCCGCGCTCGACCTCGCCGCCGAAGTCGGCGTGGCCGGGGGTGTCGATGACGTTGATCGTGACAGGCCCGGATGTCGCGTGCACGCCGTCGTACTCGATCGCCGTGTTCTTCGCGAGGATCGTGATGCCCTTCTCGCGCTCGAGCTCGTTCGAGTCCATCGCACGCTCGTCGACGTGGGCGTGCTCGGCGAAGGAGTGGGTCTGCTTGAGCATGGCGTCGACGAGCGTCGTCTTGCCGTGGTCGACGTGGGCGACGATCGCGACGTTGCGCAGGTCGTTGCGGGTGGCCTTGGCCATGGTGGGTCCTCGCGGGGCCGCCGGTCGCCGTGGGCACCGGGGCGCGGTTCGGCAGCGCGGGAGGCGCTGGATGGGAGTCGGTGGAGCGCGATGGGCCGTGACGACGGCTCGCGCCCGACAAGCCTACCCTGTCCGGCTGAAACGCCGGACGCCCGGCATCCGCTCTG
>DASTQT010000432.1:0-4012 GCA_035761605.1 Agromyces sp.
TCGGACGGTCTCGCCCGTCACCCAGGGTTCTTCGGCGAGGGCGGAGGCGTCGTCGACGAGTTGCTCGGCCAGTCTGGTCGCACCGAACGCAGCGCCGCCGATGAGCGCGATGACCCCCGCGCTCGCCGCGACGATGCCGACGACGAGTCCGACCCGGCGCCGGTCGCGGCGACCCGTCGAGGCGGAGCCCATCGATGCGACCGTCGATTCAGTCGCCGCCACCGGAGGCACGTCGAGACCGACCGCCTCCGAAGGGATCGGCGTCGGCACCGCCGAAGCGGCAGGAGTCGCCCACTGCATGGCCTGCGGCGGGGCCGCCGAGATTGCGGGCGGCGCCCATGACGTGGCATCCGTCGGAGGCGCCGACTGCAGCAGCACCTCGCGCGCCTGAGCGAGCGTGCCGGCCCACACGGTCGCCGCCTCGAAGCCCGCGGCGTCGGGGTATCGCGACGGATGCCGCGCCCACGCCTCGCGCGCGTAGGCGGTCTCGACCGCCTCGGCGGTCAGCGGCGCGAGGGGGTCGAGGCGCAGCACGTGGCGCGCGGTGTTCAGGTCCACAGCGCGATCGTAGGGGACGCGCGTGTCACTCCTCGATTCGACGTGGATCGGCGCATCGCGTGCAAGACTCGCCCCTGTCGCGACACAAGCAGGACGTGAGGATCGCCAGCACCGACGCCGCAGACGCCGACACGAGCCAGGGGGTGCCGATGCCCGACCGCGCCGAGCCGCCGTCGGTGAGTGACGATGCCCTGGCGTGGTTCACCGGCGTCGTCCGTGAGCACTCGACCGCGCTCGTGCGCTACTTCGCCCGCCGCGGGCCGCGGCAGGACGCGGAGGACCTCGCGGCGGAGGTGTTCGCGACCGCGTGGCGGCGGCGCGACGACGTGCCCCGCGAGGCGGTGCTGCCGTGGCTGTACCGCACGGCCGGGTTCACGCTCGCCAACCACCGGCGCAAGCTCGTCGACCTGCCCGTCGACGAGGTGCCCGAGACGGCCGAGGCGCGTGTTCGCGAAGATCCGGAACTCAGCGCCCTGTTCGACGCCGAGCTGCGCGGCGCCCTGCTGAGCGTGGGCGAACGCGACCGCCGCATCCTGCTCTTGCACGCATGGGAGGGTCTCGACGGCGAGGAACTCGCCCAGGTGCTCGGCATCTCCCGGTCGGGGGCGGATGCCGCGCTCTCGCGTGCGCGAAAGCGACTCCGTGAGGCGTGGGGCGAGCGGATGTCGTTCTGAACCCCCGTCGACTGCAAGGTCCGGCGGTCACGGCACATATCCGTGGTGAGACCGGATGTCACGGAGGGTGATCGACATGAACGACGACGAGCAGCGCGACCCGCTGGACCGACTGCGCGCCGCCGACCCCGCGGCCGGGCTCGAGCCGCGCGACGGCTTCGCCGACGACGTCGTCGCGCGGGCCGCCGCCGCGACCCCCGACGGAGGCACCGCACCGGTGACCGACCTCGGAGCGGAACGAGCTCGTCGACGGCCCGGGTGGCTCCAGGTGGCGGCGGTCGCCGCCTCGCTCGTCGTGGTCGGCGCGGTCGGCTACGGCGTGGGTTCGACGACCGGCGGAGCGACGAACCTCGCCGACGGCGCGGCGCCGCCGATCTCGCTGCAGACCGGCGCGGACGCCGCGACGACGGAGCAGGGCATGATGCCGGAGCCGTCGGCCGGCGATCTCAAGATGTCCGCACCGGGGGTCGGCGGCATGATCTACCCGTACGGGAGCGGCCGGAACTCGTTCAGCGCCTCGGGGCTCTCGACGTCGGATGGCTCGGCAGCGGCGTACGCGTTCGATGCGCGCGCGGCATCCGATGCCGGCACGATCGCGGCGCTCGCCGCCGCACTCGGCGTCGAGGGCACGCCGCAGCTCGCGAACGGGTCGTGGACGGCGGGACCGCAGGACGGCACCGGCCCGGCCCTCGGGGTGTCGCTCGACGGCACGCTCGGCTTCTGGTACTCCGACCCGAGGATCAACCCGTGGCAGTGCGCCGACGGCGCGGAGACGTGCGAACCGAGCGGCGATCTCCCGAGCGAGCAGGCCGCGATCGACGCGCTGCGCTCACTGCTCGCCGAGACGGGGCGCGACCCCGCGGGGTACGAGTTCACGTCGGAGACGTGGGACGGCGCCGTGACGCGGTCGGCGCAGGCGTGGCCGGTCGTCGACGGCCAGCGCATCGACCAGGCATGGACCGTCGAGCTCTCGAACGACGGGATGGTCAGCGCCTCGGGTGCGCTCGCCGAGCTCCTCCCGCTGGGCGACTACCCGGTCGTCAGCGAGCAGGAGGCGTTCGAGCGGCTCTCCGACCCGCGGTTCGGCGCCCAGATGACCGCGCTGCCGATCGCGTTGCGCGACGCGCCCGTCACGACCGAGGAGTGGGTGCCTCCGACCGAGCCGCCCGCGGCCCCGGGCGCCGGCAGCGCCGTGGCGTGGCCGATCGCCGAGATCGAGATCGTCGAGGCCCGCCTCGGCCTCGCGAGCCAGTGGCAGCCCGACGGCGGCGTGCTCGTCGTGCCGGCCTACGAGTTCACCGACACCGACGGCGGCACCTGGTCGGTCATCGCGGTCGCCGAGTCGAAGCTCGACTTCGACGTCGAGTAAAGCGAGTCGGGCCTGTCGCCGAGCGAGCGAGTGCGGCTAGGGTCGAGGCATCCCGCGACGGAGCGGGGGTGGGGAGTCGGCCATGAGCGATCACGTCTACCGCGTCACCGAGATCGTCGGGAGTTCGCCCGAGAGCACCGATACCGCGATCCGCAACGCCATCGCCCGGGCGACCTCGACGTTGCGGCACGTCGACTGGTTCGAGGTGGTGTCGACGCGAGGCGTGGTCGCCGACGGCGACGTGGCGCACTTCCAGGTCACGCTGAAGGTCGGCTTCCGGCTCGAGGACTAGCAGTCCGGCGGCTGTGTCACGCGGCGACCGTGCCGCCTGCGCTCTCGTCGCGGAGTCGCGGCTCGGCGCGCAGGTGCGGGCGCAAGCCCGCCTTGTCGGCGTAGAACGCACGGATCCGATCCATGTCGGCGGCGACGTCGCCCGTGAGCTCGAACGTCGGGCCGAGGCCCGTGGTCATCGTGGTGCGGTCGACGAAGCCGAGGGTGACCGGCAGCCCCGTCTCCCGGGCGATCCGGTAGAAGCCCGACTTCCAGTACTCGTTCGCGCCCCGCGTGCCATCCGGTGTCACCACGAGCCCGAACACCTCACCCGAGCGGATGCGGGCGACGACCTCGGCCACGACGCGGCTCGGATCGGAACGCTCGACCGGGATGCCGCCCAGGCGGCGCATGATCGGGCCGCGCCATCCGGTGAACAGGTTGGCCTTGCCGAGCCAACGGACGTCGATCCGGTAGTGCCATGCGATGCCGAGCATGAGCACGAAGTCCCAGTTCGACGTGTGCGGCGCGCCGATCAGCACCGAGGGCCGGCCAGGCGCGGCCTCGCCCGCTAGGGTCCACCTGCTGCAGGTCCAGTAGATGCGGGAGACGAGCTGTCGGAGCATCCGGCAACCCTATGCCAGCCGGCATGTCGGTTGCGGCATGCCTGCGCTGACGGAACGGGCCCCGGCCGGGGGTGACTCCGGGGGGACCCGAGTTCGGGGGAGTGCCGTCCACATCTGCCGAGTCCCTATGATCACGCTGTGGACCCGAACACCGCCCGGGGCGCGCTGCGCCTCGACCCTGCCGAACCCCTCACCCTCCAGTCGGTCGACGCCGCCTACCAGCGCGAGCTGTGGGAGCGCCATCCCTCCCGCTATCCCGATGCCGAGGGCCGCGCCGCCGCCGAGGCGTGGGTCGTCACGCTCGGCCGCGCGCACGCGGCCCTCGTCGCGGAGGTGCAACGGCCGGTGCCGGCATCCGACCATTCGCCGGCCTCGGCGACGCCCCGCCGCAGGCTCTCCCGCACGGCGGTCGTGGGCATCGTCGCGGGCGGCGTCGTCGCGCTCGCGCTGTTCGTCGCCGCCGGCGTCGGCGTGTACTCGCTCGTGCGCGACGCGACCGGCGTCGCGATCGAGCA
>DASTQT010000433.1:0-3555 GCA_035761605.1 Agromyces sp.
CGGCATCCGCCGCGGCGACCACCGAACCCCCGGCCACCCCGGCCGAACCCGAGCGCAGCGTCGCGCTCCGTCCCTGAAAGGACCCACCGCCGATGTCCCAGTCCACCGTCGCCGGCACGCCCGGCCCCGCGGCATCCGGAGCCGAACCCGCCCACCTGCGGCGCGTGCTCGGCGTCCCGTCGCTCGTGCTGTTCGGACTCGTCTACATGGTGCCGCTCACGGTCTTCACGACCTACGGCATCGTGACCGAGCTCACGGGAGGCCGCGTCCCGCTCGCCTACGCGATCACGCTCGTCGCGATGTTCTTCACGGCGAGGTCGTACGCGCGGATGTCGGTGGCCTACCCGTACGCGGGCTCCGCCTACGTGTACGCGCAGCGCAGCTTCGGTCCCGGCGTCGGGTTCCTCGCGGGCTGGTCGCTCATGCTCGACTACCTGTTCCTGCCGATGATCAACTACCTCGTGATCGGCATCTATCTGAACGCCGCGTTCCCGGCCGTCCCGCAGTGGGTGTTCATCGTCGCGTCGATCCTGCTCGTGACGGTCCTGAACGTCATCGGCATCGTCTCGGTCGCCCGCGCGAACTTCGTGATCATCGCGGTGCAGGCGCTCTTCATCGTCGCGTTCGTCGCGCTCACCCTCGTGTCGACCAGCGGTGTCGGCGAGGTCGACCTGCTCGCGCCGTTCACGGGCGACGGCTCGGTCGAGGGGCCTGGTGTGCTGTTCGCGGGCGCCGCGGTGCTGTGCCTGTCGTTCCTGGGCTTCGACGCGGTCTCGACGCTCTCCGAGGAGGCCAAGGACCCGACCCGCTCGGTGCCGCGCGCGATCATGATCACCACCGTCGCGGCGGGTGTCATCTTCATCCTGCTGTCCTACCTGTCGCAGCTCGCGTTCCCGTCGAACGACTTCGCGTCGGTCGACTCTGCGGCGCTCGACGTGATGGGCGCGGCCGGCGGGGAGTTCCTGGCGGTGTTCTTCACTGCGGCGTACATCGCGGGCGCGACGGGCTCGGCCCTGACGTCGCAGGCGTCGGTCGCGCGCATCCTCTACGCGATGGGCCGCGACCGAGTGCTGCCGCGTGCCGTGTTCGGGCGGCTCTCCGCGCGGTTCCGGACGCCCGTGATCTCGATCCTCGTGGTGTCGGCGATCTCGCTGCTCGCGATCGTGATCGACCTCGGCCTGCTCGTCGAGATGATCAGCTTCGGCGCGCTCATCGCGTTCTCGGTCGTGAACCTCACCGTGATCAAGCACTACTTCCTCGATCGACGCGAGCGGTCGGGCGGCCAGGTCGTGAGCAACCTCGTCCTGCCGCTCGTCGGCTTCGCGCTCACGCTCTGGCTCTGGACGAGCCTGTCGCCGCGCACGTTCGTCGTGGGCCTCATCTGGCTCGCGCTCGGCGTCGTGCTGCTGGCGGTGGTGACCCGGGGCTTCCGGCGCCCGGTCCCGATGCTCGACCTCCGCGAGGAGGCGGCATTCGACGAGGCGCCGGCGGGCGAGCGCGCGCAGGGGTAGCCGCGCTCGGCACGCCCGCTCGTCGCCCGGTTCCCGGGCGGCGGGCGGGCCGTCGCGTTTCGACGGGTCGTCGCGGCATCCGTTCGCGGTCGGCGGAACGCAACCCCTCGGAAACCGCTCGCCGATCGGCCTAGGGTCGAATCATGACCCCGAACGCCTCGAACGCTCCCGTGCGCCTCGGCGTGCAGCTGCAGCCGCAGCACGCGAACTACTCCCAGATCCGCGACGCGGTGCTCCGCATGGAGGACCTCGGCGTCGACGTCGTCTTCAACTGGGATCACTTCTACCCACTCTCGGGCGACCGCGACGGCCTCCACTTCGAGGCCTGGACCATGCTCGGCGCCTGGGCCGAGCAGACCGAACGCATCGAGTTCGGCACGCTCGTGAACTGCAACTCGTACCGCAACGCCGACCTGCAGGCCGACATGGCCCGCACGCTCGACCACATCAGCGCGAAGGGCGGCGACAGCGGTCGCTTCATCTTCGGCACCGGATCGGGCTGGTTCCAGCGCGACTACGACGAGTACGGCTACGAGTTCGGCACCGTCGGTTCGCGCCTGGACGACCTCGCCGACGCGCTTCCGCGCGTCAGGGCGCGCTGGGCGAAGCTCAACCCGGCGCCGACGCGCGCCATCCCGATCATGATCGGCGGCAAGGGCGAGCAGAAGACGCTGCGCCTCGTCGCCGAGCACGCCGACATCTGGCACTCCTTCGTTCCGCCCCGCGACATCGCTCACAAGCTCGACGTGCTGGCCCGCTGGGGCGAGAAGGTCGGGCGGGATGTCTCCGACATCACGATCTCGAACGAGCTCGCGCGCGGCGCGCTCGACGACGAGCACGCCGACGCCCTGTACGACGCGGGCGTGCGCCTCTTCACGCTCGGCATCTCCGGCCCCGACTACGACGACACCGCAGTGAAGCACTGGCTCCGGTGGCGCGACCGCAGGAACGAGGGACGCGTCGGGCGCGGCGCCGCCGCGTAGTCCTCGCGCACGCCGCCTCGGACCCCGTGGGGTCAGCGCCCCGCGTCGAGCCCGAGCGTGACCGTGCCCGCCGCGGTGGTTCGTCACTCGGCCGGACGGGCAGGCGCGAGTGACACGCGCCCCGTCGCATCCCATGTCGCGCTGTACACCCCGTCGCCGCGCATCTCCGTCACGGCCATGAGCCCGTCGAGCGGGAAACGGCCGTCGGTGGTGCAGGCCGTCGCCGGCGGGCCCAGCGGCACCACGAGGATGAGGCACGCGTCCCGCCCGTCGAACGTGCGCACGGCGATCAGTCGCACGCCGTCCCAGCGCGACGCGAGCACGCGGCGGCTCTCGGGGTCGAGGTCGAGGTCGACGGCCGGGTCGGGGTACCGCGAGGGGTGGCCGTTGAGCGCCGGGAGATCGAAGACCCGCCACGCCTCGGTCTCCGCGGCGGCGACGGTGCGGGTCGACTCCACCTGACCGGCGAGCGCATCGAGCGACCAGCCGATCGCGACGCCCGCGAGGAGCGCGACCGCGCACGCGGCGATGAGCCGCTCGTGCGCCGGCGGCGCGGGCGGACTCGGATCGGCGGGCGGCTCAGCGCGGACGACGCGCGGATCGGCGGCGTTCGTCGCGTGCGCGTGCGCGTGCTCGTGTCCGACCGGGTCGACCTCCATGCGGTGCCGGAGCGCCGCGAGCTTCGCCTCGGCGGCGGCGCGTTCCGCATCGGGCACGTGTGCGCCGTAGGCCGCACGCTGCAACCGCGCGACCCGTTCGTCGTCGAGGTGCGACATCCTGGGTTCCGCCGTCCGCTCGGCACGGAGCCGACCCCTCCAGCATCCACCGCGGCGTCCGTGTCCGCAACGACGTGCCGCGCATGATCGGAGCGTCGCCGAGGCGGGTGAACGCGGCGGAAGCGTGCGTGCGAGGCATCCGGCATCCTCGGTTCGTTGCGAGTCTCGCGAGAACGCGCACGAATCGTGTGCGCAACGCCGAGAAGGCGCGCGCACTTCGGTCCACACTGGGAGTGGCGTCTCGACGGCGGCGCGACCCGAGCGCCGTCGCCGAGGCTCGACATG
>DASTQT010000434.1:0-7370 GCA_035761605.1 Agromyces sp.
GATCGGCCACGAACACCGCCCGCCGGTAGTACTGCAGCTCGCGGATCGACTCGAGGATGTCGGCGAGCGCCCGATGCCCGCCATCCTTGGCCGGGGCATTGAAGTACGCGCGTGGGTACCAGCGCTTGGCGAGCTCCTTGATCGAGGAGACGTCGACGTTGCGGTAGTGCAGGTGCGCGTCGAGCCGGGGCATGAACCCGCGACCTGGTCTTGGTACTGCACCACAACCAAGCGCTCATTTGGGTGAGTAACGGGGCTTGAACCCGCGACCTCCTGGACCACAACCAGGCGCTCTACCAACTGAGCTATACCCACCATGTGCGCTCGCTTCCGCGATTCGCAACCCTACGAGATTACACCACGTTGGGGGTCGTGGATGACACCGGGTCGGCGCTCGCGGCCGCGTCGACCGCGGGATCGGACGCGACGTCGGCCGCGATCGCCTGCAGCTCCTGGCTGGTGGGACCGGGATCGGCCACGAACACCGCCCGCCGGTAGTACTGCAGCTCGCGGATCGACTCGAGGATGTCGGCGAGCGCGCGGTGACCGCCGTCCTTCGCGGGCGCGTTGAAGTAGGCGCGCGGGTACCAGCGCTTCGCCAGCTCCTTGATCGAGGAGACGTCGACATTGCGGTAGTGCAGGTGCGCGTCGAGACGCGGCATGTACCGCGAGATGAAAGCCCGGTCGGTGCCGATGGAGTTGCCCGCGAGCGGCGCCCGCTGCTCGTCGGGCACGTGCTTCAGCACGTACTCGAGCACCTCGTACTCGGCCTCGGCGACCGAGACGCCGTCGGGGATCTGGTCGATCAGCCCCGACTCGGTGTGCATCGCGCGGACGAAGTCGCTCATGGCCTCGAGTGCGCTCGCGTCGGGCTTGATGACGATCTCGATGCCGGCGTCGACGGGGTTCAGGTCGTAGTCGGTGATGACGACGGCGATCTCGACCAGCTCGTCGACCTCGAGGTCGAGCCCGGTCATCTCGCAGTCGATCCAGACCAGTCGGTCACTCGAGGAAGCCATGCGGCGAGTCTAATCGTGAGGCCCGACACCGGGCGGGTGCGCGTGCCGGGAGGGTCGCGGGCGGCTGCGGTATCGTGGTGGCGATCGGCCCTCGTAGCTCAGCGGATAGAGCAGGAGCCTTCTAATCTCTTGGTCGCAGGTTCGATTCCTGCCGAGGGCGCCGAGTGTTCCTCGTCCCGACCGTGAGGGCCACGAGCGGGAACGCCAGGACCGACAGCAGGCCCGCCCCGACGAGCGCGGCGGCCATACCGGGATCCAGGTCGCCGGCATCGACGCCCAGCGCGGTCACCGCGACGATGATCGGCAGGCCCGTCGCTCCGAAGAAGCCGGTCGCGACGCGGTCGCGCACGCTCGACCCGGTCGGTGCCAGCAGCGCGGTGGGGATGCCGCGCGTGACGAGCAGCAGCACCGTGAACAGGGGCAGCAGGAGGAGCGTGCGGGCGTCGGAGACGAGCGCGTGCAGGTCGAAGGTGATCCCCGTGTTGATGAAGAACACGGGCACGAGGAGTCCGAAGCCGACCGCCTCGATCTTGGCCTCCGTGATCTCGGCCTCCCGCTCGGAGGCGCCCGCGAGCAGCAGCTTGCCGAGCACGCCCGCCGCGAATGCGCCGAGCAGCATGTCGATGCCGAGGAAGATCGACAGCGCGACGAGTGACAGCAGCACGAACATCACGAGGCGCACGACGAACTGCCCGCTCGTGTGCAGGCTCGCCTCGATCGCGCGGTGCAGTCGTACTCCGTCGCCACGCGACGCGAGGAACATCAGCACGCCCGCGATCACGGCGAACGCGATGAGCACGAGCGCCGCGTGCAGCGGCGATCGTCCGCTGAGGAACAGCGAGATCGCCAGCAGGGGCCCGAACTCGCCGACGGCGCCGACCGCGAGGATCGACACGCCGAACGGCGTGCCCAGGAGTCCGGCGTCGCGCAGGATCGGCAGGAGCGCGCCGAGCGCCGTCGACGTCAGCGCGACCGCCACGAAGACGGCGCCGGCCCCCGGCTCGATCAGCAGCCCGAGTCCCAGCGCGACCGCGAGCGAGACGAGCCAGCCGATCCCGGCCCGCGCGATCGGCGTGCCGCGGACGGCCGCGAAGTCGATCTCCCGGCCCGCGAGGTAGAACAGCATGGCCAGGCCGAAGTCGGCGAACAGCGCGATGAAGTCGTCGGGCTGGACCCAGTCCAGCACGTCGGGCCCGAGCAGGATCCCCAGCAGGATCTCGAACACCACGAGCGGGATCGCGATCCAGCGACCCACGGCACGCGTGGCGAGCGGCGCGATGGCAGCGATCGCGGGGACGAGCACGAGGGTGGACAGGTCGACGGTCACGCGGAGCCCCCTTCATCGCGCGTTGGTCGGCATGCTAGCCGACCGCGGACGGTCGCCGCGGGCTCCCGGGCCGCGACATCCGCCCGTCATATGCGTGCCGTAGGGTCATGGCATGCGCGACCTCCAGGCCCAGATCATCGAAGAGCTGCATGTCGAAGCCGTCATCGACCCGGCCGAGCAGGTCCGCCGGCGCGTCGACTTCCTCAAGGCGTATCTCGCCGCGTCGGGCGCGAAGGGTCTCGCGCTGGGCATCAGCGGCGGGCAGGATTCCTCGCTCGCCGGCCGGCTGTGCCAGCTCGCGGTCGAGGAGCTCCTCGCCGAGGGGCGTCCCGCCCGGTTCGTCGCCGTCCGGCTGCCGTACGGCGTGCAGCGCGACGAGGCCGACGCGCAGATCGCGCTCGACTTCATCCGGCCGGCCGAGGTCGTGGAGTTCAACATCAAGGGCGGGGTCGACGGACTCGCCGCGGAGTTCGACGCCGCGCTCGGCGCGCCGATGAGCGACTTCGGCAAGGGCAACGTGAAGGCGCGCATGCGCATGGTCGCCCAGTACGCGCTCGCCGGCGAGGGCGGCCTGCTCGTCGTCGGCACCGATCACGCGGCAGAGGCGGTCACGGGCTTCTTCACCAAGTTCGGCGACGGCGGCGCCGACCTCCTGCCGCTCTCGGGCCTCACCAAGCGGCAGGGGCGGGCGATCATGGTGCATCTCGGCGCGCCCGAGCGGCTGTACGAGAAGGTCCCGACCGCCGACCTGCTCGACCACCAGCCGGGGCAGTCCGACGAGGCGAACCTCGGCCTCCGCTACTCCGACATCGACGAATTCCTCGAAGGCGGCGAGATCGATCCGGCGGTCGCCGAGAAGATCGAGGCGAGGTTCCTGCAGACGCGCCACAAGCGCGCCGAGCCGGTCACGATGTTCGACGCGTGGTGGCGCGGCTGACGCAACCGGCTGCCGTCAGTCGGCCGTGACGGCCGGGTCGCGCTGGGCGACCGGTCGGCGATCGGTGTCCGCGTCGGCGGTGTCGTCCAAGGCGCCGGCCGTGTCGACGACGGCGGTCGGCGCGTCCGGCAGCGGCTCGGCGGCGTACCGGTCGTGGTGCTGCTCGGCCACCCACGAGTCCTGCGCGAGGGCGATCGTCTGGCCGGGCTCGTCGCGCTGCATGCGCCAGCGGTCGAGGTCGTTCTTGAAGTCGCGGCGCGTGCGAGACGGATGGCGCTGCCACTCGAGCATCCGCTCGCGGAACTCGACCACGGCGGGATCGAGCTGGTAGCCGAACGTCGCGGATGCACGCTTGAGCTCGTGCAGCTGGTGCGATGCCCAGTCGGCCGCGACATCCGCGCTCTTGATCGGCAGCAGGCGCACCTGGATGTCGGCCTGCCCGACCATGCGGTCCACGAGCACCTGCTCCTGCGGCGTGAGCGAGTTCCACACCGAGGCCTCGGTCGCGGCATCGACGAGCGCGGCGACGGCGGAGTTGCGCAGCTCGCGGTCGCGCTGGCGGATGATCCCGCGCACGGCGCGTCGCGCGATCCACGCCGAGAGCAGCCCCGCGGCGAGGAGCGAGACGAAGATCACGGCCGCCGCGAACAGGATCGGGCGTGCGGCATCCGAGACGAGCCAGTCGACGAAGTCATTCCACCACTGCATGAGCGAAGGCTAGCGTCGCCGGACTGCGCCGCACCGGAGGCTTCGCGGCGTGCCTCCGGCGTGGCGGCGGCGTGGCGGCGGGAGCGGGTCAGCCGAGCCCGGTGCCGTGCGCGGCGTACGGCTCGATCGCCGCGATCTCGCCGTCGGTGAGCGGGACGGCGTCGAGCGCGGCGACGTTCTGCTCGAGCTGTGCGACGCTCGACGCCCCGATGAGCGCGCTCGCGACCTGCGGCACCCGCAGCACCCAGGAGAGCGCGAGCTGTGCGAGCGACTGGCCACGACCGAGCGCGATGTCGTTCAGCGCGCGGGCGCGCTCGAGGTACTCCTCGCTGATCCGGTCGGCGGGGAGGAAGTGGCTCGTCGCGGCGCGCGATCCGGCGGGCACGTCGCCGGAGAGGTATCGGTCGGTGAGCAGGCCCTGCGCGAGCGGCGAGAACACGATCGCCGACGCACCGACGTCGTCGAGCGCGGGGAACAGGCCGTCCTCGATGTGGCGGTCGAACATCGAGTACCGCGGCTGGTGGATCGTCAGCGGCACGCCCTCGGCGGCGAGCGCCTCGGCCGCGCGACGGGTCTGCTCGGGCGAGTAGTTCGAGACGCCGACGTAGAGGGCCTTGCCCTGCCGCACGGCGTGGGCGAGCGCGCCCATGGTCTCCTCGATCGGCGTCTCGGGGTCGGGACGGTGCGAGTAGAAGACGTCGACGTACTCGAGCCCGAGCCGTCCGAGGCTCTGGTCGAGCGACGCGAGGAGGTTCTTGCGCGAGCCCCACTCGCCGTACGGGCCGTCCCACATCAGGTACCCGGCCTTCGACGAGACGATGAGCTCGTCGCGGTACGGCTTGAGGTCGGTCGCGAGGAGGCGCCCGAAGTTCTCCTCGGCGCTGCCGGGCGGCGGCCCGTAGTTGTTCGCGAGGTCGAAGTGGGTGATGCCGAGGTCGAATGCCCGGCGGACGATGGCGCGCTGCGTGTCGAGCGGGCGGTCGTGGCCGAAGTTGTGCCACAGGCCGAGGGAGAGCGCGGGGAGCTTCAGTCCGCTCCTCCCGATCCGGTTGTAGATCATGCGGTCGTACCGGTCGGGAGCAGCGACGAAGGTCATGCGGTTAGCCTATGGCGATGGAAAGCTTCGTTCTCGCCGGCGGCTGCTTCTGGGGCCTGGATGCCGTGTACCGCACGCTCCGGGGCGTGCACGACGTGGTCTCGGGCTACACGGGCGGCTCGGTCTCGAGCCCGTCGTACGAGCTCGTCTGCACCGGTGCGACCGGCCATGCCGAGGCGGTCCGCGTCGACTTCGACCCCGACGTGATACCGCGCGAGGTGATCCTCGACGTGTTCTTCACGCTGCACGACCCGACCCAGCTGAACCGGCAGGGCGCCGACGTGGGCACCCAGTACCGGTCGGCGATGTTCTTCAGGGGCGAGACGCAGCGCGAGCTGTTCGAGCAGGCGCGCGAGCGCGCGGCCGAATGGTGGCCGGGCGAGGTCGTCACGACCATCGAACCGCTCGGCGAGTTCTACGACGCCGAGGAGTACCACCAGGACTTCTTCGCGAAGAACCCGGGCCAGGGCTACTGCCTCGCGGTCGCGCTGCCGAAGGTGAACAAGATCCGGCGCTCGTACGCCGATTACGTCGTCGCCTGACCTCTCCTCGACAGGTCCGCTCCGAACGCGATCGCCCACCGTCGTTGGTTCGTGCCGGCGGATGGTGCAGGGCTGCCGCCACGCTGTGGTGAGCGGCATCCGG
Source organism: Agromyces sp. (assembly GCA_035761605.1). Classification (GTDB taxonomy): domain Bacteria; phylum Actinomycetota; class Actinomycetes; order Actinomycetales; family Microbacteriaceae; genus Agromyces. The sequence goes on from DASTQT010000434.1 coordinate 5,733, forward strand.
GGTCGTTCCGGCACGAGGGCCCCGGATGCCGCGAGCCGCCGATCCGCGGCGGCGACGACTCCGAGGAGCAGAACATGACCGACCTCATCACCGTGACCGGTGTCGTGGGCAGCGACCCGCGCCCCACCGTCACCCCCGCCGGACTCTCGATCACCAACTTCCGGCTCGCCTCCACGCGCCGGTACTTCGACCGCGCGAGCGGGCAGTGGACCGACGGCGAGACCAACTGGTACACCGTCTCGACGTTCCGCCAGCTCGCCCTCAACACGGCGGCATCGCTCCGGAAGGGCGAGCGCGTGGTCGTGCACGGCCGTCTGCGGGTGCGCCCGTGGGAGACGGCGGAGAAGTCCGGCACGGCGATCGAGATCGACGCCGACTCGGTCGGACACGACCTGACGTGGGGCACGACGAAGTACGCCAAGACCTCCGCCGCCGCACGCGCGGCGGATGCCGCCGAGGCGGGGCCGTCCGAGTCCAGCGTCTCCGAGGGGGCCATGGCCGCAGACGCCTGGAGCACCCCGACCGACGGCTGGGCGGTCGGCTCCGCGCTCGGCGACGACACCGGCGCCGACCTCGGCATCGGCGCCGACCCGCTCGAGCACGTCGACCCCGACGACCTGGCCGCGGACCGCGTGCCGGCCTGACGCTCGCCCGCGTCGCGGTTCGTCCCCGCCTCCGTCGTAGACTCGGCGCTGCTGATCGTGGCGACGGATGAGGGATGCGATGGCACGAGGGATGATCGCGGCGACGCTGACCGTGTTCGCCCTGTCCACGGCCCTCGGCCTCGCTGCGTGCTCGCCGGGCGCGCCGGTCGCGCCGACCGGCGCGCCGGCGACGCCCTCGCCCCGCCCGTCCGGCGCATCCGACTCGAGCGCGACGCCGGAGGCGACGCCGGCGGCCTTGCAGCCCGAGGGCTCGGCCGCGGACAACCTGCCGTATTTCGACTCGACCAACATGGCGGTGATCCAAGCCGACCCGAGTGCCGGCGGCCGCGCGTTCATCGATGCGCTCGCCGCTGCCGGCTTCGACACGGCAGCCATGCAGGTCACCGCGGACACCACGACGATCGGCGATCCGGCGGACTCGATCCAGTTCGCGGTGGGCTTCGCGGGGGAGTGCCTCGTCGGGCAGTATGGGCCGAAGTCGGACGGCTACCACAGTGCCGTGCGACCGGCGCTCGGCACCGGCGGCTGTCTGGTGGGCAGCACTCGCCCCGTGGACTGGTGACGACATGGCGGATCACGATCCGCCGCACCTCGTCCTGAACTTCGATATGAGCCGAGGGTCCATCGCATCCGGGCGACGGTTCGCAGCGCTATCGACCTGTGAAGAATCGCTCGAAGAAGCGACCCACGAACGTCGTGGCGGCCAGATCGGTCATGTTGTGGCGGGTGGAGGTGTGTTCGCGCCCGAGGTCGTCCGTGATCTCGACGCGGCACGTGACCGGCGCTCTTCGGCCGTCCACGGCAGCGCTCATCTTGACCGTCGCGGTCAGCGACGCTGATCGCACCCACTCGGGTCGGAGTCGCCGCACCGCCAAGTGACGTTCGAGGTCTGCTCGGAGGCGGCTCCCCGTTTCCGCCAGCTCGCGTGTCGCAGGGTCGACATCACCCGTCATGAGGTCGAATCGGTACTCGG
>DASTQT010000435.1:0-7040 GCA_035761605.1 Agromyces sp.
TTCACCTTCACCGCGTACAACCAGGCCGGCGCGCTCGTGCACGTCTACCGCGACGGCTCGGTGCTCGTGAACCACGGCGGCACCGAGCTCGGCCAGGGCCTGCACACCAAGATGCTGCAGGTCGCCGCGACCGCGCTCGGCGTGCCGCTCTCGGCGGTGCGGCTCGCGCCGACGCGCACCGACAAGGTGCCGAACACGTCGGCCACGGCCGCGTCGAGCGGCGCCGACCTCAACGGCGCCGCGGTCAAGCACGCCTGCGAGCAGATCCGGTCGCGGATGGCCCCGGTCGCCGCGCGCCTGCTCGGCGTCCCCGAGGACGAGGTGCGATTCCACGACGGGCAGGTCTCGGGAGCCGATCCGGATGGCACGTCGCTCGCGTTCTTCGAGGTCGCCGAAGCCGCGTACCACGACCGGGTGCAGCTCTTCGCGGCCGGGTTCTACCGCACCGAGGGGCTCGGCTGGGAGCCCGGCGCCATGCGGGGCACGCCGTTCAAGTACTTCGCGTACGGCGTCGCGGCCGCCGAGGTCGAGGTCGACGGGTTCACGGGCGCCTACCGGGTGCGCCGCGTCGACATCGTCCACGACGTCGGCGACTCGCTCTCGCCGCTCATCGACCTGGGCCAGGTCGAGGGCGGGTTCATGCAGGGTGCCGGATGGCTCACCCTCGAGGAGCTCCGCTGGGACGAGTCCGACGGACCAGGGCGCGGGCGCCTGCTCACCCAATCGGCGAGCACCTACAAGCTGCCGAGCTTCTCCGAGCTGCCCGACGAGCTCAACGTGCATTTCCTCGAGCGGGCAGCGGAGGACGGCGCGGTGTACGGCGGCAAGGCCGTCGGCGAGCCGCCGCTCATGCTCGCGTTCAGCGTGCGCGAGGCGATCCGCGAGGCGGTCGCCGCGTTCGGACCCGACGGGCACAGCGTCGAGCTCGCGTCGCCCGCGACGCCCGAGGCGGTGTTCTGGGCGGTCGAGGCGGCGCGGGCGGCGGGTGAGGGCGGCCGGCCAGGCCGGGCCGCCATCGAGGTGGCGCGCGAGACCGGGGGGGCGACGCCGCTCGCCGAGGCCGGCCTCGCGGCCGCGCGTCGTTCCGCGCCCTCGGAGCACTAGCGGGGTCGGGATGGACTGGGTCGACGCCGTGCAGCGGCTCCGCGCGGGGCGGCGCGCGGGCGTGATCGTCACGCTCGCGATGGTGCGCGGGCACGCGCCCCGGAACGGCGGCGCGAAGATGGTGATCGCCGAGGCCGAGACGTTCGGCACGGTCGGCGGCGGCAATCTGGAGCGCACCGCGCTCGAACGCGCCCGCGCGATGCTCGCCGAGGGCGTCGCCGAGCCCGAGCTGCTCACCCTGACGCTGAGCGACAAGGCCGTCACCGACTACGGCGTGCAGTGCTGCGGAGGAGAGGTCACCATGCTGCTGGAACCCCTGCCGGTCGTGCCCGTCGTCGCGGTCTTCGGCATCGGACACGTCGGGCTCGAGCTGGCTCGGGTCCTGGCGCGGCATCCGATCGAGCTGCACCTCGTCGACTCGCGCGAGGAGATGCTGGCGCCGGAACGACTCGGCGTGCTCGGCGACGCCGTCGCGACGGTGCACGTCCACCACCTGCCCGTCCCGGAGACCGCGCTCGTCGACCTGCCTGCCGGCGCGCACGTGCTCGTCATGACGCACGACCACGCCGAGGACCTCGCGATCGTCGACTCCGCGCTCCGCACGCCCGGCATCGCCTCGATCGGGCTCATCGGCTCCCGGTCGAAGTGGGCGAGGTTCCGGACGCAGCTCGTGTCGGCGGGGCACGACGAGGCCGCGCTCGAGCGCGTGACGACGCCGATCGGCATCAGCGGCATCCGCTCGAAGGAACCCGCCGCGATCGCCGTCAGCGTCGCCGCCCGCACCCTCCAGCTCGTCGAGCAGGCCGCCCCGGCCGTCGAGTAGCGGCGCAGCGCGGCCTGCCACCCACGTTCACAACGGCGGATGCACGATGCGGCGCGCCGGTCGAAATGTCGGTTACCGCGGCGCGTCGGATCGCATATCCGCCGTGATGGACCGCGACGACTCGCGCGGGCGCGACGGCGGCGTGATGTGCGACTGCGCGAGCGCCGCGTTCCGCTCCGCGATGATCGCGGCGCGACGGAGCCGCTCGGTCTCGAGCTTGCGGGCGAACAGCGTCCACACGAGCAGCGCCATCCCGGCGCCGACGAGCGCGCCGCCGACCGTGTCGGTGAACCAGTGCGCGCCGACGTACGTGCGGCTGATCGCCATGAGGATCGTGTACAGCGCGCCGAGGACCCACACCCATCGTTTCGGCGCGATGATGCCGATCGCCACGGCGATCGTCGCGGCATTCGCCACGTGGCCCGACGGGAACGACCCGAAATCCGCGATCACGAGGATGTCCTCGGGGCGCGCGCGTCCGAACAGGTTCTTCAGCAACTGCACCATGAGCGCGCTCGCGACGGACGCGACGATGAAGTAGAGCGCCGCCCATGGTCGTCGCACGACCAGCAGGATCACGGCTGTAACGATGGGCACGACGAACACGCCCATGATGCCGCCGCCGAGCCGGTCCATCCCGAACGCGACGATGTCGCCGATGCTCCCGCGCAGCTCGAAGAGATCCTCGGCCCACTCCTCGTCGACCTCGAACGCCAGCCCGTCGGCGCGCAGGACGATGATGAGGCCGAGGACTGCGGCGATGACGACGGCGGCGATGCCCGCCGCGAACGGCACGAACCGACCCACGTAGTCCGTACGGGCCTCGCGCGCGGCGGGGCGGAGGTCGTCGCCCTTCGTGGGGGTGCGGCCGGACTCGCTGGTCGTGGTGCCCTCGGGTCCCTGGTCGGTGCCGGGTGCGCTCATCCCCTCACGGTAACCCGCAGGCCGTGGACGACCTGAGAGCGGATGCCGCGTGCCTCCGCTTCCGCGCGTGCGCGGCGCGCGGCACGCGCCATCCGCTCAGCGCACTCAGTCGGCGAGTGCGGGCACAGTGGACGGGCGCACGAGCGCCCACACCGCGACGATCGCGACCACCGCGGCACCGCCCATGACGACCGCCATGGGAACGGCACTGCCGACGCCGAGCAGCCCGACGAGCGGCGAGATCGCGCCGGCGAGGCCGAAGTTCAGCGCGCCGAGCAGCGACGCGGCGGTGCCGGCCTCGGCGCCGTGGTTGGCGAGCGCGAGCACCTGCACGGCCGGGAACGTGAAGCCGCACGCCGCGATGAAGATCCACAGCGGGATCGCGGTGCCCCAGAAGCCGGCGCCCGCGCCGTCGAGCACGATGATCGCGATCGCCATCGCGAGGTGGACGACGGTCGTGCCGGCGAGCACGTACTGCGGCGGCACCGGCCCACGGATGAGCCGCGACGAGATCTGGACGCCGGCGACGACGCCGAGCGAGTTGACGGCGAAGAGCAGGCCGTACTCCTGCGGGCTGAACGCGTACACCTGCTGGAAGAGGAACGACGACGTCGACAGGTAGGCGAACAGGCCGGTGAAGGTCATTCCGCCCACGAGGGCCGCACCGAGGTAGACGCGGTCACGGAAGAGCGCGCGATACCGCTGGCCGACCGACGAGTGGCCGGCGATGTGCCGGCGCGACTCGGGCAGCGTCTCGACGATCAGGAACGCGACCGCCAGCACGACCACGATGCCGTACCCGGCGAGCACCCAGAAGACGCCGCGCCAGTCCATGACCTGCAGCAGCTGCGACCCGATGACCGGAGCGAGCACCGGCGCGAGGCCGTTGACGAGCGCGAGGCGCGAGAGCATGCGGACGAGCGGCTTGCCGCCGAACAGGTCGCGCACCATGGCCATCGCGACCACGCCGCCGGCCGCGGCGCCGAAGCCCTGCAGCAGGCGGAACACGATGAGCCAGGTGATGTCGGGTGCAAGCGCCGCAGCGACGGATGCCGCGATGTGCAGCGCCGTCGAGAGCATGAGCGGCAGGCGGCGCCCCACCTTGTCGCTCCACGGGCCGACGATGAGCTGGCCGAGGCCGAAGCCGATCATGGTGCCGGTGAGCGTGATCTGGATGGCCGCGGCGTTCACGCCGAGCTCGGCCTCGAGCGCCGGGAAGGCCGGCAGGTAGAGGTCGATCGTGAACGGGCCGAGCGCGGTGAGCGCCCCGAGCACGAGCACGTAGACGAGGCGCTGGCGGCGGCTGAGGAGGTCGCCGGGGTGGCGCGGCGCGGTGTAGTCGTCGGGCCGGACGATGGGGATTGAAGCGGTGGACATAGGCGTTCCCGAGGCGTGCTGGAGTGCGGACGAGCGGTGTGGGATGCCGCAGGCGCGCGCCGTCGGGCGCCGGGCGAACGAAAGCGGCGCCCGCGGGGGGCGCCGCCGTGAGCGATCTCGGCCGCCATGGCCTCGAATCGATTCGACTGCCTTCGATTGTAGCGTTTCACCCCCGGGGTGATGCAAGTCCCGCGGGCAGCGCGTCAGCCGGCCGCGGCGAGCGGATCCGCCAGGAGGTCGGCGAACGCGGCCTCCGCCGCGCCGATCATGAGGCGATCCTCACCGAGCGCCGCGACGCGCACGTCGACGTCGTCGGCCGCGGCCGGCATCGCCTGCGCCGCCATCGCGGCCCGCAGCGCGGCCGGGTCGAGGTCGGCGAGCGTCGCGAGGAACCCGCCGAGGATCACGAGCGACGGGTTCAGCACGTTGACCGCGTTCGCGAGCGCGGTCGCGAGGATCCGCCGCTGCCGGTCGAGCTCGTCGGCGACGCGTGCGGCGTCACCCGCGGGGCCCTCGAGAGCCGAGCGGATGGCGGCGGCCAGCGTCGGCTCGTCGGCCCCGCGCAGTCCGACCGCGTCGAGCAGGCGCGCACGGCTGACCTCGTCCTCGAGCACGCCGCCGGCGGCGCGCCGGTCGCCGTTCGACGCGATGCCCGGCCGGTTCTGCCCGAACTCCCCCGCGTACCCGCTGGTTCCGCCGACCGGGCGGCCGTGCACGATGAGCCCGCCGCCGATGCCGCTCGCGCCGCCGTTGAGGTAGACGAGGTCGTCGACGCCGCGTCCGGCTCCGAAGAGGTGCTCGGCGATCGCGCCGAGGCTCGCGTCGTTGCCGACCGCGGTGGGCAGGCCCGTCGCCTCCTCGACGAACGCGCGGATGGGCGCCTCGCGCCACTCCAGGTGCGGGGCGAAGCGCACGAGCCCGTCGGAGGCGCGCACGAGACCGGGCACCGCGAGACCGACGCCCGCGAAGCGCGCGTGACGGAGTTCGCCGTCGCGCCAGCGGCCGATCGCGTCGGCCGTCAGGCGGGCGGTCTCCTCGGGCGCGACGAGGTGGTCGACCTCGATGCGCTCACGCGCCTCGATCCGGCCGCCGAGCCCGACGGCGGCGATCGTCACGGCGTCGACCTCGGGGTTCACGGCGATCGCGACGATGCGCGGGTCGGGCGCGACGACGGGCGACGGCCGGCCGACGCGGTTCGTCGGGTCGGGCGCTCGCTCCTCGGCCAGCCCGAGCTCGACGAGCTCGCCGGCGAGCGCGGCGATGGTCGAGCGGTTGAGGCCGGTGAGCGCCGTGAGCCGGGCCCGCGAGAGCGGGCCTTCGAGGTGCACGAGGCCGAGCACGCGCGCGAGGTTGCGGCGATGCACGCCGTCGAAACTGCCGGACCGGTCTCCCACGCGTCCACTCTAGGTTCGCGCGCAGAACGGCGGGCGGCGCCGCGCCGGATTTGTTGCGCTTGACCGCATATCGATCAGCACGTATATTCGAGGCGTCCAGATCACTTTCGACGTTGACGTCGAAACTTTCGAGAGGTTCAATGATGAACAGACGCAGCACCAGGAGGCTCGTCACGCTCGCGGCCGCCTCCGGTCTCGCGATCGCATCGCTCACCGCCTGCAGCGCCGGCGACGGCAGCGAGGGCGACGGGGTCACCCTCACGTGGTGGCACAACGGCACCACCGGAGCTCTCCCCGAGGTCTGGGAGGAGGTCGCACAGGAGTTCGAGGAGGCGCATCCCGGCGTCACGGTCGAGCAGACCGGCTACCAGAACGAGGAACTCCAGCGCACGCTCATCCCGAACGCCCTCGCCGCGGGCGACCCGCCGGACCTCTTCCAGGTGTGGCCGGGCGGCGAGCTCCGCGACCAGGTCGAGAGCGGCTACCTCATGCCGCTCGACGACGAGATCCCCGACACGATCGAGAGCGTCGGCGCGACCGTGACGCCGTGGCAGGTCGAGGGCGAGACCTACGGCGTCCCGTTCACGTTCGGCATCGAGGGCGTCTGGTACAACACCGAACTGTTCGAGCAGGCGGGCATCGACGCCCCGCCGACCACGCTCGACGAGCTCGTCGACGCGGTCGAGGCGCTGAAGGACGCCGGCATCACGCCGATCGCGGTCGGCGCGGGCGACAAGTGGCCCGCAGCGCACTGGTGGTACCAGTTCGCGCTGCACTCCTGCTCCCCCGAGACCCTCCAGGCGGCCGAGACCGAGCTCGACTTCAGCGACGCGTGCTGGGTCGAGGCGGGCGAGCGGGTCGAGGAGCTCCTCGCCATCGAGCCGTTCCAGGACGGCTTCCTGGGCACCCTCGCCCAGCAGGGCGCGGGCAGCTCGGCCGGCCTCATGGCGAACGGCGAGGCGGCAATGGAGCTCATGGGCCACTGGAACGCCGGCGTCATCGGCGGCCTCACGCCCGACGAGCAGGTCCCCGAGTTCCTCGGCTGGTTCCCGTTCCCCGGCATCCCGGATGCCGCGGGCGACCCGACCGCGGCCCTCGGCGGCGGCGACGGCTTCGCGTGCTCGGCGGAGGCACCGCCCGAGTGCACCGAACTGCTGGCCTACATCATGAGCGAGGACGTCCAGGCGCGCTTCGCCGCGAGCGGCTCGGGCATCCCGACCGTCGCCGCTGCGACCGAGTCGCTCGAGGACGAGAACCTGAAGTCGGTCGCCGAGGGCCTCGGCGCCGCCTCGTTCGTGCAGCTGTGGCTCGACACCGCGTTCGGCACGACCGTCGGCAACGCGATGAACGAGGGCATCGTGAACATCTTCGGCGGCGCCGGCACCGCCGAGGACGTCGTGACCAAGATGCAGGACGCC
>DASTQT010000436.1:0-2341 GCA_035761605.1 Agromyces sp.
CCGCGCAGGGCGATCACGCGCCACGGCACGAGTGCGCCGTGGTCGGACACGCGCCCCGCCGCCTCGAGGAGCTCGCCGAGCTCGGCGTCGGAGGGCGCGGCATCCGTCACCTTCGGCCACGACCGGCGGGCCAGCGCGGCCACGCGCACGGAGGTCACGCTCAGGACTCGGGCGTGAAGTCGAGCGCGATCGAGTTCATGCAGTAGCGGTCGCCCGTGGGCGTGCCGAACCCGTCGGGGAACACGTGCCCGAGGTGCGAGCCGCAGTTGGCGCAGCGGACCTCGGTGCGCACCATCCCGAGCGTGGTGTCCTCGATGAGCTCGACGGCCTCGGGGCGCACCGACTCGTAGAAGCTCGGCCATCCGCAGCCCGAGTCGAACTTCGTGCCGCTCTTGAAGAGCTCGGCGCCGCACGCGGCGCATGCGTAGACGCCTGCGCGCTCCTCGTCGAGCAGCTCGCCCGTCCAGGGGCGCTCGGTCGCGGCCTGGCGCAGCACGGCATACTGGTCGGCGTCGAGCTGCTCGCGCCACTCGTGGTCGGACTTGCTCACCTGGTAAGCCATGCGGTCTGCTCCTTGTGCACGTGGGGGACCCCTCCATCGTCGCGCATCCCGCGACGAACCGGTGCAACGTGCGGCACACCGGCAGTGTTCCCGGTCGACCCGGTCGCGAGCCCGTGCGTGATCGCGCGCGAGCGTGGCGTGCGGCGGCTTCCCGGCATCGGGTCCATAGGATGGCGTCGAACGCGAGCCCGGACGGAGGTGGCATGCTCGACGACCGCCAGCGTGAGATCCTCGCCTTCGAGGCGCGGCAGTGGCGCGACGCGGCACGCAAGGCCGACGCGATCCGCGACGAGCTCGGCATGTCGGCGGCCCGGTACTACCGCCAGCTCGGCGCCCTCGTGGACTCGCCCGACGCCCTCCGCCACGACCCGATGCTGGTCAAGCGGCTGCAGCGGCAGCGCGAGGCGCGCGCGGAGGCCCGCGCACGTCGTACGATTCCCCACGGCCATCCGCTCGGCTGAGCCGACCCCGACCCACGACTGGACCCATGGCGCAGAAGTTCCCCCGCGACCGATTCGACTCGATCCCGCACGGCATCGAGCGGGTCGGCGCGCATCGCGCGCCCGCGCGGCGACGCGCACGCTGGATCGCGTTCGGCTGGGCAGCGCTCGCGACCGTGGTGCTGGCGGTCGCCGGGATCGCGGCGGTGGCCGTCTTCAACGACCGGCTCGACTTCGGCGACGCCGCGGTGCCGACCGCGTCGCCGGAACCCGTGGTCACGGCCGAGCCGACGATCGCGCCCGACATCCCCGTCGCGGTGCTGAACGGCACGTCGACCTCCGGGCTCGCGGCGCGGGCGAGCGAGACGCTCGCGGCGGGCGGCGTGCCGGTGGGCCTGGCCTCGAACGCCGACGCGAACGACATCCAGGAGACGGTCGTGTACTACGCGACGGCCGAGCTCGAGGGCGCGGCCCGCGGCGTGGCCCAGTTGCTGCCCGGTGCGGACGTGCGGCTCTCCGAGGAGTTCGCCCAGGTGGGGATGCAGCTCGTGGCCGTCCTCGGCGCCGATTACGCCGAGCAGTCCGCCGGCTGAGCCGGTGACCGAATCGTTGCCATTCTGCGACCATTCGTGACGCGCACCCTCTTGTGCGCGGCGCGCCGCCTGTGACTATCTGGAGACGGTCGCTCGAATCCCGTGTGAAGCACCCGGCGCCGTACCGGCGTCACGTCAGCACGTCGGACGGCCCGGTACAGGCGAGAGGCACGTGCTGACTCGGATACACGGCAACATGGGAGCAACGCATGGCGAACGGAACCGTCAAGTGGTTCAACGCTGAAAAGGGTTACGGATTCATCACCGTCGACGGTGGGGGCCAGGACGTGTTCGTCCACTACTCCGCGATCGACATGGCGGGATACAAGGTGCTCGAAGAGGGCCAGCAGGTGACCTTCGAGGTCGGCTCGGGCTCGAAGGGCCCGCAGGCCGAGGCCGTCCGCCCGGCCTGAGCTCGTCCCCCGGAAGCGCCGCCGTCCCGCACCGGCGGCGCTTCCGCATGTCCACGCGCGTCACGCGGCCTCCACCTCGCTTGCACTCGTGGCGGGAGAGTGCCAGAATCGGTTTAGCACTCACTCGATTTGAGTGCTAACCCCTTGAATCTTTGATGACGTCCGGAAGGGACGAGAGACACACATGGCAAAGATCATTGCTTTCGATGAGGAGGCCCGCCGCGGGCTCGAGCGTGGGCTCAACCAGCTCGCCGACGCGGTCAAGGTGACCCTCGGCCCGCGCGGCCGCAACGTCGTCCTCGAGAAGAAGTGGGGCGCCCCCACGATCACCAA
>DASTQT010000437.1:0-7572 GCA_035761605.1 Agromyces sp.
GGATGCGCGGGCGGCCGTCAGGCGCGCAGCACGCGCTCCGAGATGGACTTGCCGCCGCGGCCGATGGCGAGGAGGCCCGACTGGGCGATCTCCTTGATGCCGTACGGCTCGAGCACGCGGAGCAGTGCGTTCGTCTTGCCGGAGTCGCCCGTGACCTCGATCACGAGCGCATCGGTCGACACGTCGACGACGCGCGCGCGGAAGAGGTTCACCGCCTCGAGCACGGCGGAGCGGGTCGTGTTGTCGACGCGCACCTTGATCAGCAGGTGCTCGCGCTGCACCGACTGCGCCGGGTCGAGCTCGACGATCTTCAGCACGTTGACGAGCTTGTTCAGCTGCTTGGTGACCGGCTCGAGCGGCAGGTCCTCGACGTCGACGACGACGGTGATGCGCGAGAGGCCGTCGATCTCGGAGTGGCCCACCGCGAGGGACTCGATGTTGAAGCCGCGTCGCGCGAACAGGCCGGCGACGCGCGTCAACAGGCCGGGCTTGTCCTCGACGAGGAGGGAGAGAACGTGGGTCGACATGTTCAGTCCTCCTGGCTGAAGGCCGGCGAGTGGTCGCGGGCGTACTGGACGTAGGAGTTGGAGACGCCCTGCGGGACCATCGGCCACACCATGGCGTCGGCGGAGACGACGAAGTCGATCACGACCGGGCGGTCGTTGGTCTCGAGCGCGAGCTTGATGGCCGCGTCGACCTCCTCCTCCTTCGTCACCCGGATCCCGAGCGCGCCGTAGGCCTCGGCCATCTTCACGAAGTCGGGCACGCGCGCGGTGTCGTGGCCGGTGTTCAGGTCGGTGTTGGAGTAGCGGCCGTCGTAGAAGAGGGTCTGCCACTGGCGCACCATGCCGAGCGAGGAGTTGTTGATGACCGCGACCTTGATCGGGATGTCGTTGAGCGTGCAGGTCGCGAGCTCCTGGTTGGTCATCTGGAAGCAGCCGTCGCCGTCGATCGCCCACACGACGCGCTCGGGCTCTGCGACCTTCGCGCCCATCGCGGCGGGGACCGCGTAGCCCATAGTGCCGGCGCCGCCCGAGTTGAGCCACGAGTTCGGACGCTCGTACTTGATGAACTGCGCCGCCCACATCTGGTGCTGGCCCACGCCCGCGGCGTACACGCCCTCGGGTCCGGTGAGCTCGCCGATGCGCTTGATCACGTACTGCGGCGCGAGGAGCCCGTCGGACGGCTGCGTGTAGCCGAGCGGGAACTCCGCACGGAGCCCGTCGAGCGTGGCCCACCAGTCCGCGGTGTCCGGCGTGGTCTGCTTCGCGACCTCCCGGTAGGCGGCGAGCAGGTCGACCAGCACGTCCTTCGCGTCGCCCACGATCGGAACGTCGGCGGCACGGATCTTGCCGATCTCGGCCGGGTCGATATCGACGTGCACGACCTTCGCGTCGGGGGCGAACAGCGCCGCCTTGCCGGTGACGCGGTCGTCGAAACGGGCGCCGAGCGCGATGAGCAGATCGGCCTCCTGCAGCGCGAGCACCGCGGGGACCGTGCCGTGCATTCCCGGCATGCCGAGGTGCTGCTGGTGTGAATCGGGGAACGCCCCGCGCGCCATGAGCGTCGTCACGACGGGCGCTCCGGTCGCCTCGGCGAACGCCAGCAGCTCCTCGGACGCGCCGGCTCGGACGATGCCGCCGCCGACGTAGAGCACAGGGCGCTTCGCCGCGGCGATGAGCTGCGCTGCGGCGAGCACCTGCTTGCCGTGCGCCTTCGTGATCGGACGGTAGCCGGGCAGGTCGAGCTTCGGGGGCCACTGGAACGTGAACTTCGCCTGCTGCGCGTCCTTCGTGATGTCGACGAGCACCGGCCCCGGGCGCCCGGTCGTGGCGATGTGCACCGCGGCGGCGATCGTGCCGGGGATCTCCTCGGGGCGCTTGACCAGGAACGAGTGCTTGGTGATCGGCATCGTGATGCCGACGATGTCGGCCTCCTGGAACGCGTCGGTGCCCATGAGGTTCGAGAACACCTGACCGGTGATCGCGAGGAATGGCACCGAGTCCATGTGCGCGTCGGCGATCGCGGTGACGAGGTTCGTCGCGCCCGGGCCGGAGGTCGCGATCGCCACGCCGAGCTTGCCGCTCGAGGACGCGTAGCCCTCGGCGGCGTGGCCGGCGCCCTGCTCGTGGCGCACGAGGATGTGGCGGAGCTTGCGGCTGTCGAGCAGCGGGTCGTAGACGGGGAGGATCGCGCCGCCGGGCAGGCCGAAGACGTCGGTGATACCGAGGAGCTCGAGCGAGCGCACGACGGCCTCGGCTCCGGTGAGCACCTCGGGGCTGCCGTGCGACTGCGACTGCGACAGGGTGGCGGGCGATGGCACGGGACTGGATTCCGTGGTCATTCGATTCCTGTTCATGGTGACGTTGTGTTCGGGACAGGCGGAGGCCTCAGCCCGTGGTCGCGCCTTCGGCAGCGGAGCGCACGAGCTTGGAGTACTTCGCGAGGACGCCTCGGGTGTAGCGCGGAGGAAGCGGAGCCCAGCCTTCGCGGCGGGCTGCCAGCTCGGCCTCGTCGACCAGTAGGTCGATGGAACGAGCCGCGATATCGACCCGAATCAGATCACCATCGCGCACCAGGGCGATCGGACCTTCGTCCACCGCCTCGGGTGCCAGATGGCCGATGCACAGGCCGGTTGTGCCGCCTGAGAATCGACCGTCCGTCAAGAGTAGTACATCTTTTCCGAGCCCAGCGCCCTTGATGGCGGCGGTGATGGCGAGCATCTCGCGCATGCCGGGGCCGCCCTTGGGGCCCTCGTAGCGGATCACGACGACGTCGCCGTGCTTGATCCGGCCTTCGGTGAGCGCATCCATCGCGGCGCGCTCGCGCTCGAACACCCGGGCGGGACCCTCGAACGTGGCGGCATCGAAGCCGGCGGTCTTGACGACCGCGCCCTCGGGGGCGAGCGAGCCGTGCAGGATCGTGAGCCCGCCGGTCTCGTGGATCGGGTTGTCGAGCGTGCGGAGCACCTCGCCGTCGAGCGGCGCGATGTCCATCTCGGCGAGGTTCTCGGCGAGGGTCTTGCCGGTGACGGTGAGCGCGTCGCCGTGCATGAGGCCCGCATCGAGCAGCGCCTTCATGAGCACGGGCAGGCCGCCACGGCGGTCGACGTCGTTCATGACGTACTTGCCGAACGGCTTGAGGTCGCCGATGTGCGGCACCGTCGCACCGATCCGGTTGAAGTCGTCGAGCGTGAGCTCTACCTCGGCCTCGCGCGCGATCGCGAGCAGGTGCAGCACGATGTTCGTCGAGCCGCCGAGCGCCATGCCGACGGCGATCGCGTTCTCGAACGCCTTCTTGGTGAGGATCTGACGCGCCGTGATGCCGGTCTTCAGCAGGTTCACGACCGCCTCGCCCGAGCGGTGCGCGTAGTAGTCGCGGCGGCGGTCGGCCGACGCCGGCGACGCCGACCCCGGGAGCGAGAGCCCGAGCGCCTCGGCGACCGAGGCCATCGTGTTCGCGGTGTACATGCCGCCGCAGGCGCCCTCGCCCGGCGCGAACGCGCACTCGATGCGCTTGGCGTCGGCCTCGCTCATCTTGCCCGCCTTGACCGCGCCGACGGCCTCGAACGAGTCGATGATCGTGATGTCCTTCTCGGTGCCGTCCTCGAGGCGCACCCAGCCCGGCGCGATGGACCCCGCGTAGAGGAACACCGATGACAGGTCGAGGCGGGCCGCGGCCATGAGCATGCCGGGGATGGACTTGTCGCAGCCGGCGAGCAGCACCGATCCGTCCAGGCGCTCGGCCTGCATGACGACCTCGACCGAGTCGGCGATGACCTCGCGCGAGACGAGCGAGAAGTGCATGCCCTCGTGACCCATCGAGATGCCGTCGGAGACCGAGACGGTGCCGAACTGCAGCGGGTAGCCGCCGCCCGCGTGCACGCCCTCCTTCGCGGCTTGCGCGAGGCGGGCGAGCGAGAGGTTGCAGGGCGTGATCTCGTTCCACGAGCTCGCGATGCCGACCTGCGGCTTGTCCCAGTCGGCATCGCCCATGCCGACCGCGCGGAGCATCCCCCGGCTGGTCGTGGCCTCGATGCCATCCGTGACGACGCGACTGCGGGGCTTGGGATCGATCTCCGACATATCGTCGAGTCTAGAGGTCGGCAGTGACCGGTTTCGCCGCCGTCCGGCCGCCCCTCAGCCGGCGGCGTCGCGCGCGTCGGCGAGCAGTTCGAGCAGCTCGGCCACGTCGTCGGGCCCGCGCAGGCGGAAGGCCGCGATCGACTTGCCCTGGCCGACCTTGACGCCGACGTCCTCGCTGTCGAGCGTCGCGAACGCATCCTCATCGGTGATGTCGTCGCCGACGTAGAGCACCGCGTCGGCGCCCGCGTGCTGGCGGAGCCGGTTGAGCGCCTCGCCCTTGTCGCTCGCGCGCACCGCGAACTCGAGCACGTTCTTGCCGCTCCGGGTGGCGAGGCCCGGCACCGCCGCTTCGACGCGTTCGCGCGCCACGCGCTGCAGCGCCGCGCCGGCCGTCGCGCCGAGCTTGCGCGTGTGCAGCGCGATGCCGGCGGGCTTGCGCTCGACCCAGGCGCCGTCCGACGCGGATGCCGCGTCCTCGACGATCTCGATGAGCTGTTCGAGGCGCGTGAGCTCGCCCTCGCGCAGGTCGAGCGTGACGCCGCCGCCCGCCTCGAGCTGGAGCTCGACGCCGTGCGACCCGCTCAGCAGGGCGGCGACGGGCGGCGCCGCGACATCCTTCAGGCTGTCGAGCGCTCGGCCCGAGACGAGTGCGACGCGCGTGTCCTCGCCGTCGGCGAGCCGTTCGATCGCGGCGCGGGCGCGCTCGGTCGCGCGAGCCTGCTCGGGCCGGTCGACGAGCGGGGCGAGCGTGCCGTCGAAGTCGAGCGCGACGAGGAGCCGTTCGACCTCGGCGAGGCGGCCGACCGCGGCGCGCAACGGGTCGGGCACGCCGGACGAGATCGGGCCCGTCCCCGTGAGGGTCTCGAGGAAGGTCGCCGACCAGTTCGCGACGTCGTTCTCCTTGACGCGTTTGCGGAGGAGGCGCATGCGACGTGCCCGTTCGCGCTTGGGCATCCGCGACGCCTCGATCATCGCGTCCTTCAGGCCTTCGATGTCGTGCGGGTTCACGAGGATCGCCTGGCGGAGCTCGTCGGACGCGCCGGTGAACTCGCTGAGCAGCAGCACTCCGTCGTCGTCGTAGCGGCTCGCGACGTACTCCTTGGCGACGAGGTTCATGCCGTCGCGCAACGCGGTGACGAGCATGACGTCGGCCGCGAGGTAGAGCGCCGCCATCTCCTCGCGCGGGTATCCGTGGTGCAGGTACGAGATGGCCGGATGTCCCAGGCTGGAGTAGTCGCCGTTCAGTCGGCCGACCAGCAGCTCGATCTCGTCGCGCAGCTGCCGGTACGTGTCGACGCGCTCGCGCGACGGGCTCGCGACCTGCACGAGGGTGGCCTGCTCGACCGAGAGCCGGCCGTCGCGCAGCAGCTCGCCGAACGCCTTGATGCGGTGGCGGATGCCCTTGGTGTAGTCGAGCCGGTCGACGCCGAGCATGACGACGTCGGGGTCGCCGAGGCTCGAACGGATCTCGCGTGCGCGCTCCTGGACCTCGGGCCGGCGCGCGAGCTGCTCGAACGCGGCCGCGTCGATCGAGATCGGGAAGTGCCGCGCCACGACGTGCCGCACGCCGTCGCCCTCGGGGACCTCGATCACGGTGCCGCGCGTGCGGTAGCCGAACAGGCGCCGGACCGCGCGCGAGAAGTTGCCGGCGTCGGCGGCACGCTGGAAGCCGATGACGTCGGCGCCGAGCAGGCCGTCGACGACCTGCCGGCGCCACGGCAGCTGCGAGTAGATGCCGTACGCGGGGAACGGGATGTGGTTGAAGAACCCGATCACGAGATCGGGACGGATCTCGCGGAGCATGCGCGGCACGAGCTGCAACTGGTAGTCCTGCACCCAGACCACGCCGCCTTCGGAGGCGGCGGTCGCGGCCGCCTCCGCGAAGCGCCGGTTGACGCGCACGTACGAGTCCCACCATTCGCGATGGAACCGGGGCGGCGCGATGACGTCGTGGTAGAGCGGCCAGAGGGTGTCGTTGGAGAAGCCCTCGTAGTACTCCTCGATCTCGTCGGCCGAGAGCGGCACGGGCACGATCGAGATGCCCTCGTGCTCGAACGGCGCGAACTCGCGGTCGGCGACGCCGGCCCAGCCGACCCAGGCGCCGTCGGCGGCGCGCATGATGGGCTCGAGGGCCGTGACGAGGCCGCCGGGCGAGGCCTTCCAGCGCGTGTCGGCGCCCTCCCCTCCGACGTAGTCGACGGGGAGGCGGTTGGACACGACGACCATGTCGTAGACCGGGTCGACGTGGTGATCGTCTGAGTCGGTGGCGGGCTTCACTGGCGTCGGTCCTCCTCGCGGACGGCTCGGGAGTCAGGCTAACAGTCCCCCACAGGTCCCACCCGGAGCCCAGTCTTCGGGGCTAGACTGCGAAGCCTCATGATCCGCATCGGTATGAGCACCACCTGCGTGTATCCACTCGAACCCGAGCATGCCTTCCGTCTGGCGAAGGAGGCCGGGTTCGATGGCGTCGAGATCATGGTGACCCAGGAGGTCACCACGCAAGCGGCCGAGGGCCTCGTCGAGATGTCCGATCGGTGGGAACTGCCGATCCTCTCGATCCACGCCCCGGTGCTGCTGCTGACGCACTTCGTCTGGGGCCGAGATCCCCGCGTGAAGCTGGCGCGCACGGCGCAGCTCGCGAAGGCGGTCGGCGCCGGCGCGGTCGTCGTCCACCCGCCGTTCCGGTGGCAGGCGAGCTACGCGCTCGAGTTCCTCTCGATCGTGCGCGAACTCACCGACGAGCACGAGGTCGAGATCGCCGTCGAGAACATGTTCCCGTGGCGCGCGGCCGGCCGGAACATGAAGGCGTACATGCCCGGCTGGGACCCGCGCGAGATGGACTGCGATGCGGTCACGCTCGACTTCTCGCACGCGGCGCTCTCGGGCGTGAACAGCCTCGAGTACGCGAAGGACCTCGGCGACCGCCTGCGTCACGTGCACCTCTGCGACGGATCGGGCGCGATCGGCGAGGGGCAGATCTTCGACGAGCACCTGCTGCCCGGCTACGGCCGCGAGCCCGTCGCCGAGACGCTGCGGATGCTCGCCGACCGCGAGTGGGACGGCTCGATCGT
Source organism: Agromyces sp. (assembly GCA_035761605.1). Taxonomy (GTDB): domain Bacteria; phylum Actinomycetota; class Actinomycetes; order Actinomycetales; family Microbacteriaceae; genus Agromyces. The sequence goes on from DASTQT010000437.1 coordinate 7,157, forward strand.
CGCCGAGATCAATACGCGCAAGGCGAAGTCCGAGTCCGAGCGCCTCGACATGCTGCGCGAGACGCTCGCGTTCGCCCGCGAGCACACGTCGATCGAGGCCGCCGCTCCGGCGCACGAGTCGCCACTGCGCCGCGCGATCGACGCGATCCTGCCCGGCCGCCAGCACTGAGACGGCCGGGCGCGAACCGCGTCAGGCGGTGACCGGCGCGAGGCGGCCCGCGGGCCGGATGGCGCGGCGCCGGCCGACCACGATCGCGGTGCCCGCGGCGCCGAGCAGCCCGAACAGCGCGGTGACGCCAGCCGCGGCCCAGACCGCGCCGCCGCCCGCGCCCGACACGATGTGCTGCATCCCCTGCACGGCCCACGTGAGCGGCAGGAACGGGCTCACCGCCTGGTACGGGCCGCTGACGATCTCG
>DASTQT010000438.1:0-3961 GCA_035761605.1 Agromyces sp.
GTCGGAGTCGCAGCTGATGAACATCCGCAACTTCGGCCAGAAGTCGGTCGACGAGGTCAAGGACAAGCTCACCGAGATGGGCCTGTCGCTGAAGGACTCGGTCCCCGGCTTCGACGGCGCCCACTTCTACACGGGCTTCGACGACGAGAACTAGCAGGCCACGGGCCGCACCAACCCCCCACCACTGGAGATAACGAACCATGCCGAAGCCCACGAAGGGCCCCCGCCTCGGAGGCGGACCCGCCCACGAGCGCCTGCTGCTCGCGAACCTCGCCGCCGCGCTGTACACGCACGAGCGGATCACGACGACCGAGACCAAGGCCAAGCGCCTGCGTCCGCTCGCCGAGCGCCTGATCACGTTCGCCAAGCGCGGCGACCTGCACGCCCGCCGTCGCGTGCTCGCCGTCATCGGCGACAAGTCGGTCGTGCACAAGCTGTTCACCGAGATCGCGCCGCAGGTCGCCGACCGTGAGGGCGGCTACACCCGCATCACCAAGATCGGCAACCGCAAGGGCGACAACGCGCCCATGGCGGTCATCGAGCTCGTGCTCGAGCTGGTGACCCCCAAGAAGCGCGCCGCCAAGCCGGCCGCCGAGGCCGCGCCCGCCGCCCCGGCGGAGGAGCCGGCCGCCGAGGAGACCCCCGAGGCGGTCGTGACCGAGGCCGAGGCCACGGTCGACGAGGCCGCGGGTTCCGAGGCGTCCGAGGAGTCGGCCGAGCAGGCCGAGACCGAGGAGGCGGCGGCGAAGTAGCCTTCGCGCCTTCCTGCACGAGAGGCCCCGATGCGGTCGCATCGGGGCCTCTCGTCGCATCTAGGCTGTTCGGGTGGGCGATGCGGTGCGGGAGCAGGTCGACGGCGAGGCGGATGCCGCGGCATCCGTCGTGCGCCTGCGGCTCGACCTGGCCTACCAGGGCACCGATTTCGCAGGCTGGAGCCGGCAGCCCGGACTCCGCACGGTGCAGGGCGTGCTCGAGTCGGCGCTCGCGACGCTGTTCCGGCGCGAAGGCGCCATGCCGCGGCTCGTGGTGGCCGGGCGCACCGACGCGGGCGTGCACGCCTCGCGTCAGGTGGCGCACGTCGACGTCGACGAGGGCATGCTCGCCGTCGTGACGCGACCGCGGCGGGGGGATGCGTCGGGCGGTCGCGAGGCCGATCCCGGGGCCGTGCTCGTCCGCCGCCTCCGCGGCATCCTCGGCGCACACGACGCCGATGTGGTGGTCAGGTCGGCGCGTGTCGCGCCCGACGGATTCGACGCGCGCTTCTCGGCGATCTGGCGGCGCTACGAGTACCGCGTCGCGGACGCGGCCGCCGAGCACGATCCGCTGCAGCGGCACCGCACCGTCTGGTACCCGCGTCCGCTCGACGCCGAGGCCATGGGCGTGGCCGCGCAGACCCTCGTCGGCCTGGCCGACTTCGCGGCCTACTGCAAGCCGCGCGACGAGGCCACGACGATCCGCACGCTGCAGTCCTATCGCTGGCGGCGCGACGGCGACGGCGTCCTCGTCGCCTCGCTGCAGGCCGATGCGTTCTGCCATTCGATGGTGCGCGCCCTCGTCGGCGCGTGCCTGGCCGTGGGCGAGGGGCGACTCGACGTGGCCGGCCCGGCCGAGCTCCTGCAGGGGCGGCAGCGCACGAGCGCGTTCAAGGTGCTGCCCGCGAAGGGCCTCACCCTCACCGAGGTGGGCTACCCGCCCGACGAGGAGCTGGCCGACCGGGCGGTGCAGACCCGGGCACGTCGGGAATTGCACGTCGACGGAGTCGTCGGCTAAGCTTTCCCTTTGGTGCCGTCGACTGCGTCGGTACCCGATGTTGAGCCCTCCACCGGGGCCGTTCGAACCGCATCGCGGGGCGAACACCCACCGGAGCGGGATTCACGAACCCCTCACTCGATCAGAAAGCAGCACTACTGTGACGCGCACCTACACCCCGAAGGCGAACGAGATCCAGCGCGACTGGGTCGTCATCGACGCCACCGACGTCGTCCTCGGCCGCCTCGCGAGCCACTCGGCCGCGCTCCTCCGCGGCAAGCACAAGGCGATCTTCGCCAACCACGTCGACACCGGTGACTTCGTCATCATCGTCAACGCCGAGAAGGTGGCCCTCACCGGCCAGAAGCTCGAGCAGAAGAAGGCCTACCGCCACTCCGGCTACCCGGGCGGCCTCAAGGCCATCGGCTACGCCGAGCTCCTCGAGAAGAACCCCGTCCGCGCCGTCGAGAAGGCGATCCGCGGCATGCTCCCCAAGAACTCGCTCGGTCGTGCCCAGCTCAAGAAGCTGAAGGTCTACGCCGGCCCGGAGCACCCGCACGCGGCTCAGCAGCCGAAGCCGTACACCCTCACCCAGGTCGCCCAGTAAGCCCCGGCGCCGACGCGAAAAGGATTCAGAGACACACCATGGCGAAGATCGCAGACCAGATCGACCAGGCTCCCGAGAGCTACACGACCGAGAGCGCGCCCGCTGCCGCTCCGGCCACCCCCCGCCCCGTGCTCAACGTCTCGGGCGCGGCCGTCGGCCGCCGCAAGCAGGCCATCGCGCGCGTGCGCGTCGTGCCGGGCGCCGGCACCATCACGGTCAACGGCCGTGAGTTCGCGGACTACTTCCCGAACAAGCTCCACCAGCAGCTGATCACCGACCCGTTCACGGTGCTCGAGCTCGCGGGTTCGTACGACGTGATCGCCCGCATCACCGGTGGCGGCCCCTCGGGCCAGGCGGGCGCCCTGCGCCTCGCCATCGCGCGTGCGCTCAACGAGATCGACCGCGACAACAACCGTCCGACCCTGAAGAAGTCCGGCTTCCTCACGCGCGACGCCCGCGTCATCGAGCGCAAGAAGGCCGGTCTCAAGAAGGCTCGCAAGGCGCCGCAGTTCTCGAAGCGCTGATCGCGAGCACCGCTTCGATGCCTCGGATCTTCGGAACCGACGGGGTCCGGGGCCTGGCCAACCGTGAACTCACGGCTGACCTGGCCCTGGGCCTCGCCCAGGCGGCTGCCGCCGTGCTCACGCAGGGCCGGCACGCCGACGAACTCCGCGCCGCCGGTCGCCGGCCGGTCGCGGTCGTCGCACGCGACCCCCGCGTCTCCGGCGAGTTCCTCACCGCCGCGGTGTCGGCCGGGCTCGCGAGCTCGGGCGTCGACGTGCTCGACGCCGGCGTCATCCCCACGCCCGCGACGGCGTTCCTCATCGACAGCATCGGCGCCGACTTCGGCGTGATGGTGTCGGCGTCGCACAACCCCGCTCCCGACAACGGGATCAAGTTCTTCTCCTTCGGCGGCACGAAGCTCCCCGACGAGGTCGAGGACCGGATCGAGTCCTACCTCGGCAAACAGAAGCTCGCCCCGACCGGCGGCGGCGTCGGCCGCATCCGCCGCTTCGCCGACGCCGAGGACCGCTACGTGGTCCACCTCCTCGGCACGCTGCCGAATCGCCTCGACGGGCTCAAGGTCGTGCTCGACTGCGCCCACGGCGCAGCGGCCGGCGTCTCGCCCGAGACCTTCCGCGACGCGGGTGCCGAGGTGGTCGTGATCGGCGCCGACCCCGACGGCATGAACATCAACGACGGCGTCGGGTCGACCCACCTCGAGCCGTTGCAGCAGGCGGTCCTCGAGCACGGCGCCGACCTCGGCATCGCGCACGACGGCGACGCCGACCGCTGCCTCGCGGTCGACGCCGACGGCAACGTGATCGACGGCGACCGCATCATGGCGATCCTCGCGGTGTCGATGCACGAACGCGGCGCGCTCACCGACGACACGCTCGTCGTCACCGTCATGTCGAACCTCGGCCTGAAGCGCGCGATGGCCGAACGCGGCATCCGCGTGGTCGAGACCAAGGTCGGCGACCGGTACGTGCTCGAGGCGTTGGGCGAGGGCGGCTACGCGCTCGGCGGCGAGCAGTCTGGCCACGTGATCATGTCCGAGTTCGCCACGACGGGCGACGGCGTGCTCACGGGCCTGCACCTGGC
>DASTQT010000439.1:0-5945 GCA_035761605.1 Agromyces sp.
GGCCCGGCCGACCCACGCGACGGTGACGATCGTGAGCAGGGCATCGAGGTCCACGGCCTCCTCGGGCAATGAGCGGGCCGGGTCGGTCCACTCGCGGAACTTCTCGACGATCCACGTGAGCTGCGCGACGTGATGCGCGTGCTCAGCGAGTCGGCGCCCGCGGAGACGGATGTCGCCGAGATCCGCGAGCACATCCTGCGCACGCGCGGCGTGGTCGCCGTGCACGACGTGCACGTGTGGGCGATCACGACCGGCGCGCACGTGTTCAGCGCGCACGTCGAGGTCGAGCCCGCGGTGTTCGCCGAGGGGCGCGTCGGCGAACTCCTCGACGAGCTCGGCGGATGCCTCAGCGAGCACTTCGACGTCGAGCATTCGACGTTCCAGCTGGAACCGTCCGGCCGCGGCCGTCACGAGCACGCGACGCACGGGTGACCGCGGCCGGTCGGAACACGGCTCAGCGACATCCGACGGTCACGCCGTGACGAGCCTCCCGAAGAACGAGCGGATGTCGCCGACCAGCGCCTCGGGTGCCTCCATCGCGGGGAAGTGACCGCCGCGCGCGTGCTCAGACCACCCTGCGAGGTGATGGTCGCGGTCGAGGATCCTCCGCATGAGCGGCTCGTCTCCGAAGGCGGTGATCCCCTGGGGACGGTCGTGGCTGCGACCCCACGCGCCCGGGGCGTGCATCGTCTCGTACAGGAGGTTCGCGGCGCCGTCGCCGGCCCGGCCGAACCACGCGACGGTGACGATCTTGACCAGGGCATCGAGGTCCACGGCCTCCTCGGGCAGTGAGCGGGCCGGGTCGGTCCACTCGCGGAACTTCTCGACGATCCACGTGAGCTGCGCGACGGGCGAGTCCGTCAGGCCGTAGGCGATGCTGAGCGGCCGGGTCGCCTGGATCTGCAGGTAGCCGAAGTCCTCCGCCCGCGCGGCCTTCAGGTCGTCGTGGTGGGCGCGTTCCTCGGGGCTCAGGTGATCGGTGGGCGGCGTGTACTCCGTCGCGATGACCCCGGCGTCGGTCGCGGCGAGCGAGCCTATGATGCGTTCGCCCGCGTCGAGGCACAGCTGCTCGGTGATCCCGGCGCCGACGTCCTCGCCGAAGACCGCGTACCGGTCGTAGCCGAGCGCCGACATGATCTCGTCGAACGCCTGCGCGGTGCGGGCGATGTCCCAGCCGTGGCTCGTGAGCGGCGTCGAGAGCCCGAAGCCCGGGATCGAGGGGACGACGACGTGGAACGCCGGCACCGCGGCATCCGACTCGCCGGGTTCGGCCAGCAGGGGCGCGATGCCCGCGAACTCGGCGAACGATGTGGGATAGCCGTGGCAGATGAGCAGCGGGATGGCGTCCGCCCGGCTCGACCGCACGTGCAGGCCGTGGATCGGCTGCTCCGCGACGTGCGCGAGGAACTGCGGCAGCCTGTTCAGGCGCGCCTCCTCGGTACGCCAGTCGTACGTGTCGCGCCAGTACTGCAGGAGGCGCTGCGCGTACGGAACGGGGGTTCCGCGCGCCCAGTCGTCGCCGAGTGCCGCCGGCCAGCGGGTGCGTTCGAGCCGGGCGCGCAGGTCGGCGAGCTCGTCGTCGGGGATCGCGATGGTGTGGGTCGTGAGCTGCATGGCACCGAGTGAAGCGGATGCCGCGTGCCGTGTCTTGAACCGGAGCGACACACCTCCGCGTCCGCATCAGACGGGTTCGTCGCGATGTTGCGCCTGCCCCGGCGTGTAGCCCGTGAGGCGCTTGACGTCGCGCGTGAGGTGGGACTGGTCGGAGAAGCCGAGCTCGTAGGCGACATCGGCGATCGCCTCACCGGCGCGCAGCCGAGCCGCCGCCGCGCGGGCGCGTTCGATCTGCTCGACGCGGTGCGGGCTGAGGCCCGTGGCGTGCCGGAAGTGGCGTTGGATCGAACGCGCCGAGACGTCGGTCACGGCGCCACCCAGCGCGGCGTCGACCAGGGGATCGTGGGCGAGGAGTCCGCGCCGGTCGAACGCGTCGAGCAGGTCGTCGGCGTCGTCGAAACTCGGGAACCGCCACGTCGCGCCGGCCAGCTCGAAGGTCGAACGGTCCGGCATCGAGAGCGAGATGGTGCGGTTGCGCATCTCGATCGGATCGACGTGCGTGAAGTACGTACCTCGGGTGAACCGGATGCCGACGTTGCGGTTGCCGGCGTCGTAGGGAACCTCGGTGGGCCGGGTCGCGGGACCGCTGAGCAGTACGCGCGCCGCGGCATCCGGCAGCGTCGTGAAGATCATGTCGTAGCACGCGTCGGCGGCGGCGAGGTAGACCCCGTCGGACTCGTCGATCGTGCGCCAGATGACGTCCACGAACGGGGACGCAGAGCGTCGCTCCTCGTAGCGGAAGCCCATGCCGCCGAGTGTAGACCCGGCACACGACCTCCGGACCGGCTACTTCGGGTCCGGATCCGGCCCGTGACCACGGCCGTCGTGGCCGTGGTCGCCGTCGAGGTGCGGGGGACGCTCGAACACGTCGGGGTCGAGCACGAGCTCCTCGGCCTCCTCCTCATCGGTCACGACATCGAGGCCGGCCAGCTCGGCCTTCTTCGCCTTGCGCCGCTCGCTGAAGTAGTGCCACCCGGTGATGAGGGCGGTGCCGCCGACCGCGATCAGCAGGATCACGTCGATGTACTCGCGCACGAGGTCGGCGACCGGCGGGATGAAGCTCACGGCGTAGCCGAACATCGTCAGGCCGAAGCCCCAGATGACCGCGCCGATGAAGTTGTAGAGCGTGTAGCGGCCGCGGTTCATGTGGCCGACGCCGGCCGCGACCGGCGCGAACGTCCGCACGATCGGCACGAACCGGGCGAGGATGATCGTGAGCCCGCCGAAGCGCTCGAAGAACGCGTTGGTGCGCTCTACGTTCTTGACGCTGAAGAGCCCGCTCTCCTTGCGTTCGAACACCCTCGGACCGCCGCGATGGCCGATCTCGTAGCCCACCTCGCCGCCGACGAACGCCGAGAGTCCGATGAGCAGCGCCACGATCCAGACGGACACGCCGAACACCCCGGCCGGGGGCACGACGTCGGGGTTCGACAGCAGGCCCGAGATGACGAGCAGCGTGTCGCCCGGAAGCAGGAACCCGACGAGCAGGCCCGTCTCGGCGAACACGATGAAGCACACCACGAGCAGCGCCCAGGGGCCGGCGGCCTGGATGATCGACTCGGGGTCGAGCCAGGGGATGAGCGCGGTGTGGATCACGGCGGAGTGCTCCTGTCGTGGGACACGGCGATGGCCGGGTCGCGGGCGGCGTGGTGTCCGTGCAGTCTACCGAGCGGATGGCTCAGCGGCGGCGGTACTCGACCTCGGGACGGCCCGGGGTGCCGTAGCGGTTCGCGCGCTCGACGGCACCGGTGTCGGCGAGGTGCTCGAGGTACCGGCGCGCCGTTACCCGGGAGAGGTCGAGGCGGGCGGCGAGCTCGGCCGCCGAGACGCCGCGGCCGTCGGGCGCCTCGCGCACCGCGGCGCGGACCCGGTCGAGCGTCTCGCGCGTGAGGCCCTTGGGCAGGTCGGCGCCCGACGAGGTGCGGAGGGCCGCGAACGACGCGTCGACCTCCTGCTGGTCGGTGACGACCGCGGTGCCGACCCGAGCCCGGTAGTCGCGGTACGCTCCGAGCTTCTCGGCGAACGCGGCGAACGCGAACGGCTTGATGAGGTACTGCACGATGCCGAGCGAGACCGCCGACCGCACGACGGACGCCTCGCGCACGGCCGTCACCGCGATGACGTCGATCTCGATGCCCGCGGCCCGGAGTGAACGGCACAGCTCGATCCCGGTCGTGTCGGGGAGGTTCACGTCGAGCAGGATCAGGTCGATGCCGGCGATCGAGCCGTCGGACCGCCTCGCGTCGCGGAGGAGGCGCACCGCCTCGGCGCCGGTGTGCGCGATCCCGGCGACCTCGAAGCCCGCGACGCGGCCGACGTAGGCGGCGTGCGCCTCGGCGGTCACGGGCTCGTCCTCGACGACGAGCACGCGGATCGGGGCCTCAGGCATCCGCGCCTCCCGGCGACGGCGCGACGGCCGGCAGCGGGAGCACGACCTCGAAGCGCGAGCCGTCGACGCGGATGTCCCCGCCGAGGCGGGCCACGGACTGGCGCACGAGCGCCAGCCCGATGCCGTGTCCCTGCGACGCGCCGCCCGCGGCATCCGCCTTGCCCGTCACGCCGAGGTCGAACACGCGCGCGCCGGCGCGCGGACCCGGGCCGCTGTCGCCGACGGCGACCACGAGGCATCCGTCGCGCGTGCCGACCGCCACGTCGACCGCGGGGGAGGGCGTCGCCGCGGCCGCGTCGAGCGCGTTGTCGATGAGGTTGCCGACGATCGTGATGGTCTCGCGCGGGTCGATGCCGGTCGCCGCGAGCCGTTCGGGCAGGTCGACGTCGAAGCGGATCCCGCGCTCGCCCGCCTGCGCGGCCTTGCCGAGCAGCAGCGCGAGCAGCACGGGCTCTTCGACCGCCGAGAGCAGCCGGTCGGCGAGGGCCTGGCTGAGCGCGAGCTCGCTCGACGCGAGCTCGACCGCCTCGTCGGGCCGGCCGAGCTCGATGAGCGCGATGATCGTGTGCAGGCGGTTGGCGAACTCGTGCGCCTGCGAGCGCAGCGCGTCGGAGAGCGTCGTCATGGTCGCGAGCTCGCCCGTGAGCTCCTGCAGCCGGGTGTGGTCGCGCAGCGTCGTGACCGTGCCGACCCGGCGGGCGTGCGGGTCGCCCGGCCGCAGCCGGGAGACGATCACGTCGCGGTCGACGACGAGCACGTGCGTGGGCGTGATCACGATCTCGTCGACGACGGCGTCGGTGCGTGAGAGCACCTCGGCGACGGATGGCGCGAGCCCCAGCCCGTCGAGCGGTGACGGCGCGGCATCCCGCCCCGTCGGCTTCGGCAGGCCGAGCAGCTCGGTCGCCCGGTCGTTGGCGAGCACCACGCGGTTGCGGTCGTCCTGCAGCACGAGGCCCTCGCCGATGGAATGCAGCACGCCCTCGTAGTACGCGAACATGCGGCTCATCTCCTCGGCGCCGCGACCCCACGTCACGCGCCGAAGGTAGCGGCTGAGCAGCCACGCGCCGAGCGCGCCGAGCGCGATCATGACCGCCGCGGCCGCGACCACCGTCGCGATCCGCGCGCCGAGCGCGACCTGCGTGTTCGACACCGTGATGCCCGCCGCCACGAGCGCGACGACCTCGCCCGAGGCATCCTCGATCGGCACCACCGACCGCACCGACGGCCCGAGCGTGCCCGTGTACGTCTCGCTGAACGGCTCGCCCGCGAGCGCCCGGTCGATGTTGCCGAGGAACTCCTGCCCGATCTGGGACGGATCGGGGTGCGTGTACCGCGTGCGGTCGGGCGCCATGATCGTGATGAAGTCGACCTCGGCCTCGCGCATGACGTCGACCGCGTACGGCTGCAGCTCGGCGGTCGGATCGTCGGCCTGCACCCCCGCGATCACGAACGGGTCGTTCGCGATGGTCTGCGCGACCGCCATCGACTTCACCGCGGCGTCGCGTTCGACGTCGGCGCGCGCGTCGGCCCAGATGAGCGCGACCGCGATCACGGCGAGCACGACGATCACCGCGAGCTGCAGGGCGAACAGCTTGGCGGCGATGCTCCATCCGCGCACCCATCGCACCATGTCCACCTCGCAACGCCGTCGTCTGGTCACACCCTACGGCGGTCGCGGCGGCCTGAAGCCGGTCGTGCCGCGAACAGTATGAACACAAGCGGATGGCGCGCCATCCGCTCGCGCATGCTGGCCCCACACCCCGACTCGTCGCCCCCCGGGCGATGACCGACCAAGGAAGGCAGGGACGGCAATGGCGCTCCAGTCTCGCGTCGACGGCTCGAAGCCCCGGCGGAGGATCGACTCCTCGCACTACCTCTACATCGCGGTGATCGCGGCGGTCGTCGCCGGCATCGCCGTGGGCCTCGCGGCCCCCGAGTTCGC
>DASTQT010000440.1:0-4780 GCA_035761605.1 Agromyces sp.
CTTGACGTTGTTGACGTCGTAGATATCGCCCATCTGGATGGTGCCGACGAGCAGCAGGCCGGTCACGAGCATCGTGAGCGAGCCGTGCACCATCGCCGTCACGACCTTGCCCTGACCCGCCGCGACCGCCTTGGTCTGCACGATGAAGCCGCCGAGCAGGGAGGCGAGCCCCACGAAGTGCAGGATGACGAGGATGATGCGGATGATCTCGAAGGCGGTCATGCCCCCGAGCCTATGAGGCGCGCGGCATCCGCCGCCAACCACGAGCCCCTTCGGGCCCCGAAACCCATCGAAAGTCGGATGCCGCGGGGCTGCCGGACCGCGCTGACGGCCTCCGCCCTGGAGGTAGCGCCCGGGTGCGGCCGATCGGCGAGCGGGAGCGGGAGCTCAGGCGCGCAGGCTGCGGAGCAGGTTCGCCGTCGCGACCGCGGCCTCGGCCGCCTCGCGGCCCTTGTCCTCCTTCGAGCCGGGCAGGCCGGCGCGGTCGAGGCCCTGCTGCTCGTCGTCGAGGGTGAGCACGCCGAAGCCGACGGGCTTGCCGGTGTCGAGCGCGACGCGCGTGAGGCCGTCGGTCGCCGCCGACGAGACGTACTCGAAGTGCGGCGTGCCGCCGCGGATGATCACGCCGAGCGCCACCACCGCGTCGGCGCCGCCCTCGAGCGCCGCCTTCGAGACCACGGGCAGCTCGAAGCTTCCCGGCACCCGCACGAGGGAGTAGTCGGCACCGGCCGACTCGAGCGTGCGCGTCGCGCCCGCGATCAGCCCGTTCGTGATCTCGTCGTGCCAGCTGCCGGCGACGATGACCACGCGCAGGTCGCGCCCGTCGACGTCGAGTTCGGGGGATCCGGCTCCGCTCATGATGCGTGTCCTCTCAGGAGTTCGTCGGCAGCCGCGTCCGTCAGCTGCTCGTCTTCGATGGAATGTCCCATGCGGGTTCGCTTGGTCTCGAGGTAGCTCGCGTTCACCGCGCCGACGCCCACCACGAGCGGCACGCGATCCGCGACGCGGATGCCGTGCGACTCGAGCTGGCGCACCTTCTCGGGGTTGTTCGTGAGCAGGCGCACCCGCGCGATGCCGAGGTCGTCGAGGATCGCGCTCGCCGCCGTGTAGTCGCGCGCGTCGATCGGCAGGCCGAGCGCGACGTTCGCGTCGAGCGTGTCGAGCCCGCCCTCCTGCAGGCGGTACGCGCGCAGCTTGTTGATGAGGCCGATACCGCGGCCCTCGTGGCCGCGCAGGTAGACGACCACGCCACCGCTCTCGGCGATCGTCTCCAGCGCGGTGTCGAGCTGCGGCCCGCACTCGCACTTCAGCGAGCCGATCGCCTCGCCGGTCAGGCACTCCGAGTGCACGCGTGCGATCGCGCCGGCCGGGTCGATGGCCGGGTCGCCCGCGATGATCGCGAGGTGGTCGGCGCCCGTGTTCCGGTCGCGGTACGCGCGCACACGGAACATGCCGTGCACGGTCGGCAGGTTCGTCTCGACCTCGAACTGCACGCGCGGCGATTCGGCGATCGGCTCGGGCTGCTCGCCCGCGCCGAGGTCCTGGCCGTCGTGCCACTCGTGCAGCCACGCGATGAGCGCCTCGACCGTCGTGACCGGCAGGTCCTCGCGCTCGGCGAACGCGATCAGCGCGGGCAGGCGCATCATCTCGCCGTCGTCGTCGACGAGCTCGCCGATGACGCCGACGGGGGAGAGGCCCGCGAGGCGCATGAGGTCGACCGCGGCCTCGGTGTGCCCGGCGCGTTCGCGCACCCCGCCCTCCACCGCGCGGAGCGGCAGGATGTGGCCGGGGCGGATGAGCTGCTCGGGCGTCGACTCCTGGTCTGCGAGGATCCGCAGCGTGTGCGCGCGATCCGACGCCGATATTCCGGTCGAGATGCGGTCCGCGGCATCCACCGACACGGTGTACGCCGTGCCGCGCGAGTCCTCGTTGCGCTCGACCATGAGCGGCAGGCCGAGCCGGTCGGCGACCGCGTTCGGCATCGGTGCGCACAGGTACCCGCTCGTGTGCCGGACCATCCACGCGATCCACTCCTGGGTCGCGAACTCGGCCGCCATGATCGCGTCGCCCTCGTTCTCGCGGCCCTCGTCGTCGGCCACGATCACGGGCTTGCCCGCGCGCAGCGCGTCGAGCACCTCGGGCATCGTCGCGAGGCTCATCGGGCACCTCCGATCGGCTCGGCCAGGGATGACGGCAACGAATGGTGCGCGTCCAGGCGCAGCATCCGCTGCACGTGGCGGGCGAGCACATCGGTCTCGAGGTTCACCCGGTCGCCCGGCTCGAGCCGGCCGAGAGTCGTCGCCGCGAGCGTCTCGGGAATGAGCGACACCTCGAACCACGAGCCATCCGCCTCGTCGCCGAGCGCCGAGACCGTGAGCGAGACGCCGTCGACCGCGATCGAGCCCTTGTCGACCACGAGCGGCGCGAGCGCCTCGGGCAGCGAGAAGCGGATGACGCGCCACTCCTCGCCCGGACGGACCTCGAGCACCGCGGCGGTGCCGTCGACATGCCCCTGCACGATGTGCCCGCCGAGCCGGTCGCCCACGAGCGCCGCGCGCTCGAGGTTCACGGGCCGGCCCACGGCGACGTCGTCGAGCGTCGACATCGTCAGCGTCTGCGCCATCACGTCGGCGGTGAACGAGGCGGCGTCGGAGTCGACCACGGTCAGGCACACGCCCGACACGGCGATCGAGTCGCCGTGGCGCACACCCTCGACGACCTTCGGCCCGCGCACGGTCAGCCGCACCACGTCGGCGTTCGGCTCGACGCGGGTGACCTCGCCGAGCTCCTCGATGATTCCGGTGAACATGTGTCAGGCCCTCTCTCGAGTGGGGGTATCGGGGTGCGCGGCGGCGCGCGGCCGCGCGACGACGAGCACGTCGTCGCCGAGTCGCACCAGGTCGGTGAAGTCGTAGCGGAGGGCGTCGCCGATGGTCGCGACGCCGACGTCGTCGATCGCGGTCCGCGGGCCGCCGATCAGTGCCGGGGCGAGGTAGACGAGCACCTCGTCGGCGAGCCCTGCCGCGAGGAACGAGCTCGCGAGCGTCGGGCCGCCCTCGATGAACAGCGAGCGGATGCCGCGGCGCTGGAGCTCCGCGAGATCGGCCGCGAGGTCGGCGCCCGCCATCCGGATCGCCTCGTGCGGGTGCCGCTCGAGGGCGGCGCCCGGGGGCACCTCGCGACGGCCGAACACGACCGGGATGGGCTGCTCCTCGAGCAGCTCGCCGTCGGCGTCGCGCGCGGTGAGCGCCGGGTCGTCGGCGAGCACGGTGCCCGTGCCCACCGCGATGGCATCGGATGCCGCGCGGCGCAGGTGCACGTCGGCGCGCGCCTCGGGGCCCGTGATCCATCGGCTGCTGCCGTCCGCCGCCGCGGCGCGCCCGTCGAGACTCGACGCCCACTTCACGGTGACGCGCGGACGGCGGTGGCGCGCAGCGAACAGCCAGTCGCCGAGGAACGCCTCGACCTCGTCGGCGAGCACGCCGCGCGTCACGTGCACGCCCGCGTCGCGCAGCGTGCGCGCACCACCGGAGGAGTGGTCGCCGGGGTCGTCGACCGCGTACACGACGCGCGCGACGCCGGCCTCGACGAGCGCCTGCGCGCACGGCCCGGTGCGGCCCGTGTGATTGCAGGGCTCGAGCGTCACGATCGCGGTCGCACCGCGTGCCGCACCCGGCGGCAGCGTGGAGATCGCGTCGACCTCGGCGTGCGGGGTGCCCGCACCGCGGTGCCATCCCTCGGCGAGCACGTCGCCGTCGCGGGAGAGGATGACGCATCCCACCCGGGGGTTCACCCCGCGAGCCGGGCCGAGCTCGGCCAGTTCGAGCGCCCGGCGCATGGCAGCGGCATCCGTCGCCGCTCGCGTCGCCGTGGACATCGGTCGCCTGCCTTCCAGGCTCCGGGATTCCCGGCAGCACCGGAAACGCCGACGACGCTCATGGCGTCGCCGACACGTGCCGCCTCCCATCCGGACTTTCACCGTCGGTACCGGAGTTCCACCGGTTCAACCGCTCGCGCGCGACCGGACGGCCACACGCTCCCGGCTCGCGGACTTTCACCGCCGGTTCGGACTTGCACCGACCCCGGAGCACGTTTCGTGTTCGATTCTAGGTCAACGCCGCAACGGCGGACGTATTCCCGTCTCGGGGGGCGAGTGGCACCGGGATGATCAGCGGCACTGCGCGGCCGCCGCGACCTGCGCGTCGGACGGGCGGCCGTACGCCTCGATCCCGGAACCGGGCAGGTCGTAGCCCATGCCGATCGCCCACGCCGTGGCCCACGCCTCGTGGTCGGACCCGGCGTCCGCGAACAGGCCGCGGCACGCCTCTCGGATCACCTGCGTGTGCCCGACCTCGTGCACGACCACGGCCTTCGCGTTCGGGTCGAGCTCCCACGCCTCCTCGATGCTCTCGCTCAGCGTGATGAAGCCCCAGTCGGCGCCGTCCACCCCGAACTCGGCGGTGCCGGCGTACCACGCGTCGCTCGTCACGCCGGCGACCTCGTACGCCCACGTGAAGTCGAGCGAGACGCCGTTCGAGATCGATCGGGCGAACGCCTCGATCTCGGCGCGTACGGGGTACTCCTGCGTGCGGGCGACCTCGGCGGCGTGCGACGCGCGCACGTCGGCGACGGCGGTCGCGAGCGCGGTGAACCCGCCGGCGCCGGTGGTCGGCACGCCCGTGGCCCCGGTGCCGTCGACGAGTCGCAGCAGCGCCTGGCGCGCCCGGAACGTGGCGGACGGGTGGGCGTCGAGCTCGGCTCGCGCGATCTCCTGCGCGCC
>DASTQT010000441.1:0-4659 GCA_035761605.1 Agromyces sp.
GCCTGCTCGGGGTGTGCGGTGCCGGCCACCGCGGTCGGATTCGGAGCGGGAGAGTCGGCGTGCGCGCCGGGCTGCGTCATGGCGCAAGCATGCTGGCCATGGATGGCGCGCAGAAAGCACCCCGTTCGGGGGACGCCGGACCAGGGATCAGTCGGCTTCGGGCGCCGCGCCGTCGGCGGGCGCTCCGTCGAGGTCGACGAGGCTGCGGAGGTAGCGGTCGAGCTCAGCTCCCATGTCGATGCTCTCGCGGTCGAGCAGCCACTGGACCTGCAGGCCGTCCATGAGCGCGACGGTCGACTTCGCGGCGCTCGCCGGGTCGACGCCCGCGCGCAGGAGCCCGCGTTCGCCGCACCGCTCGAACGCGCGTGAGAGGTTCGTGATCGTGTAGGCGTAGCGGCCGATGAAGTACTCGTGCGCGGGATGGTCGGGCGAGGTGGCCTCGGCCGAAAGCGTGCAGTACAGCTCGACGACGCCGGGGACCGAGGCGTTGTAGCGCGCCAGGGTGACGAGGCCGCGAAGGGTCTCGAGGGGATCGTCGGCCTCGAGCGGCACGAAGTCGAGCGAGTGCGTGTCGCGGAGGTCGATGACGGCGGCGAGCAGGCTCGGCTTGTTCGGGAAGTGGTGCAGCAGCCCGGCCTCGCTCATTCCGACGGCCTCGGCGACCTCGCGGATCGAGCCGGAGCGGTAGCCGCCCTTGGCGAACACGGTGAGCGCGGCCTCGAGGATCGCGGCGCGCGTGGTCTCGGACTTCGCGTACGAACCGCGCGGCCGCCCGCGGCCGCGCTTCACGGTCGTCGTCTCGCTCATGTCCCTCGCCTTCGTGGGAGCCGCATCGTGCGGCCCTCGATCCATCGTCCCACGGCCCGAAATGAAAACCTAGCGACCACTAGAAAAAAATAGTCGAAAATCTAGCGGTCACTCGGAATTGGTGCTACGGTCTCACATCACGAGGCGATCCGCAGTGGTATCGCCACTGACCAAGAGGACCGAAGATGCTCCGTTGGAGGAAGGCCACAGCGGCCGTCGCCATCGCCGCCGCCGCCGCGATCACGTTCACCGGCTGCGCTGCCGGCGACGACTCGGGCTCCGGCGAAGGTGGGACCCTGACCCTGGGCGCCATCGTCGCGCCCACCACGTTCGACCCCGCCGGCTCGGAGTGGGGCAACCGCGCCCCCTTCTACCAGGCCGTGTACGACACGCTCCTGCTCGCGACCGCGGAGGGCGAGATCGAGCCCTTCCTCGCCGAGTCGTGGGAGTACGACGAGACCAACACCGTGCTCACGCTCACGATCCGCGACGACGTCGAGTTCACCGACGGCTCGAAGCTGACGGCCGACGTCGTCAAGCAGAACCTCGAGCGGTTCCAGACCGGCACGTCGCCCGACGCCGGCTACTTCTCCGGCATCACCTCGATCGAGGCGCCCGACGAGACGACGGTCGTCATCACGCTCGCCGCGCCCGACCCCGCGATGCTGAACTACCTCACGCGCGACCCCGGCCTGGTGGCGAGCGCCGAGACGTTCGCCGACCCCGAGTCGCTCGCGACCGACGCGGTCGGTTCCGGGCCGTACATCCTCGACACGGCGGCCACGGTCACCGGCACGAGCTACGTGTACACCAAGAACCCCGACTACTGGAACCCCGACCTCCAGCACTACGACGAGCTCGTGATCAACGTCCTGCAGGACCCGACGGCCGCGCTCAACGCGATCAAGGCCGGCGAGGCGAACGGCGTCCGGCTCGCCAACAACGACAACCTCGCCGAGGTCGAGGCCGCAGGCTGGACGATCAACTCGAACGAGCTGGACTTCCAGGGCCTGCTGCTGCTCGACCGGGCCGGCACGATCGCCCCGGAGCTCGCCGACGTGCGGGTGCGCCAGGCGATCAACCACGCGTTCGACCGCGAGGCGCTGCTCACCGCGCTGCAGAACGGCAACGGCACGGTCACCGGCCAGGTCTTCCCGGAGGGAAGCGCGGCCTACGACGAGTCGCTCGACGACCGCTACCCGTACGACCCCGAGAAGGCCAAGGAGCTGCTCGCGGAGGCGGGCTACGCCGACGGCTTCACGCTCTCGATGCCGAGCACGACCGTGATCAGCCCCGCGACCTTCACCCTCATCGAGCAGCAGCTCGCCGACATCGGCATCACCGCCCAGTACACGGACCCCGGCAACAACTTCATCGCCGACCTCCTGGCGCCGAAGTTCCCGGCCTCGTGGATGGCCCTCGAGCAGAATCCCGACTGGCAGCTCATCCAGTTCATGATCGCCCCGAACGCCATCTTCAATCCGTTCAAGTACGAGGACCCGACGGTGAACCAGCTCATCGCCGAGATCCAGAACGGCGACGAGGCGACGCAGGCCGAGAAGGCGGGCGAGCTCAACGAGTACATCGTCGAGCAGGCCTGGTTCGCCCCGTGGTACCGCGTAATGGGCGTCATGGCGACCGACGCGAACACCACGGTCGAGATGCTTCCGACCAACGCGTACCCGGCCATCTACGACTTCCAGCCCAAGGGCTGAGTCGACCGCCCGGTCCGTCCCGGATCACCGGGGCGGGCCGGGTCCCACCGGCCGCGCAGAACGCGGCCACCGGAACCCTCCTGACTCCTACGGAGACCGTCATGCTCCCATTCGTGCTGCGTCGCCTCGCTTCCGGCGTCGTGCTCGTGTTCGTGATCTCAGTGCTCGCGTACACGCTCCTCTACCTCGGCGGCGGTGACATCGCCCGCCGCATCCTCGGCCAGAACGCCACGCAGGAGACCGTCGACCAGAAGGCCGCCGAGCTCGGCCTCGACCAGCCGTTGCTCACGCAGTTCTGGGACTGGCTGACCTCCGCGCTCTCGGGCGACCTCGGCCGGTCGTGGTTCAACGGCCAGCTCGTCGCCACGGGCGTCACCAGCCGGCTCGCCGTGACCCTCTCGATCGTGATCGGCGCAACCCTCATCGCCGCGATCGTCTCGGTCGTGCTCGGCATCCTCGCCGCGCGGAAGGGCGGCTGGATCGACAGCGTCATCCAGTTCTTCTCCGTCGTCGGCTTCGCCATCCCCGGCTTCCTGATCGCGCTCGTGCTCGTGATCGTGTTCGCGATCAACCTCGGCTGGTTCAAGGCCACCGGGTACGTGCCGTTCACCGAGTCCCCGAGCGGATGGGTCGCCTCCGTCACGCTGCCGATCATCGCGCTCTCCATCGGGGCGATCGCGACCGTCGCGCAGCAGATCCGCGGCTCGGTCCTCGACGCCCAGGGTCGTGACTACGTCCGCACGCTCCGCGCCCGCGGCCTCAGCACCAACCGCGTCGTGTACAAGCACGTGCTCCGCAACGCCGGCGGCCCCGCGCTCGCCGTGCTCGCGGTCCAGTTCATCGGCCTGCTGAGCGGCGCGATCATCGTCGAGCAGATCTTCGCGCTCCCCGGCATCGGCCAGCTCACCGTCGCGGCCACCGTCGCCGGCGACATCCCGATCGTGATGGGCGTCGTCATCGCCTTCGCGGTCATCGTCGTCGTGGTGAACCTGCTCATCGACATCGCCCAGGCGGCGCTCAACCCGAAGGTGAGATTGTCATGACCACCGCAGTGGAACTGCCCCTCGACGTCCCCACGCCGCACGTCCGCGCGTCGCTCGTGCGACGCGTCGTGCGCCGGCCGCTCGGCGCGATCGCGCTCGGGTTCCTGATCGTCGTCGGCATCATCGCCGTCATCGGCCCGTTCATCGCGCCGTACGACCCCAACCTGGCCTCGCTGCAGCTCGTGCTCGCGCCGCCGAGCCCGGAGCACCCGCTCGGGGCCGACAGCGCCGGTCGCGACGTGCTGTCGCGGCTGCTCGCGGCGACCCAGATCAGCGTCGCCGCCGCGCTCGTCGCCCTCGTCACCGCCGTGCTGATCGGCGTCATCGCCGGCCTCATCGCGGGCTACTACAAGGGCTGGTTCGATTCGGTCGCCGGGTGGTTCACCGGTCTGATCATGGCCCTGCCCGGGCTGGTCGTGCTGCTCGCGGCCCGCGCCGTGCTCGGACCGTCGGTGTGGATCGCCATGCTCATCTTCGGCGTCCTGCTCTCGCCCGCCTACTACCGGTTGGTGTACGCCGCCGTGAGCGGCGTGCGCTCCGAGCTCTACGTCGACGCCGCCCGGGTCTCCGGCCTCGGCGACGGTCGGATCATCGCGCGGCACATCCTCTCGGTCGTGCGCGCCCCGATCATCATCCAGTCGGCGATCATCGCCGGCATCGCGATCGCCATCCAGTCCGGACTCGAGTTCCTGGGCCTCGGCGACACGTCGGTGCCCACCTGGGGTGGAATGCTCAACGACGGCTTCGCGAACATCTACCGCGCGCCGCTGCTCATGCTCTGGCCGTCGCTCGCGATCGCCCTCACCTGCATCGCCCTGACCCTCCTCGCGAACGCGATGCGCGACGCGCTCGAGCGCACGGCCGTCGTCCGCCGGCGACGCCGCCGCGCCGTCGCGACCGCGACCGGCTCGGTCGCCGCGGTCACGACCTCCATCGGCGCGGTCACCGAGTCCGTCCCGGTCGTCGCCGGCGAGCCGACGATCCGCCACGAGGACGACGAGCGGGCCGCTTCCCGTGCCGGCGAGACCGTGCTCCGCGTCAGCGACCTGCGGGTCGGCTACGACCAGGAAAGGGGCGACCCGCTCGAGGTCGTG
>DASTQT010000442.1:0-3205 GCA_035761605.1 Agromyces sp.
GTGACCACGCCGCCCACCACGACGCTCGCCCTGGCCGGATACCCGCAGATGGCGGGCACCGCGTCGTCCCTGCTCGGGATGTCGCGCTTCGCGATCGGCGGCGTCGTGGCGCCGCTCGTCGGCCTCGGCGGGGCGGCCACCATGCTGCCGCTCGGCATCGTCACCGTCGTGTCGATCGCGCTGGCCGCGGCATCCGTCGCCCTGATCGTCCGCCGGGGCGCCCGCAGCGCCGCCGGCGACGACGCACCCGACGACCATCAGCCCCAGAACCCCGCCGCCGCCGCACTCTCGTCGGCCGCGGACCGATAACCCCGAGAAGAAAGAAGGAGCACCCCCTATGCGTGGTGTCATCATGCACGCCCCCGGCGACGTCCGCGTCGAGGAGCGCGAGAAGCCGACCATCGTCGAACCCACCGACGCGATCCTCCGCCTGTCCGCCACGTGCATCTGCGGGTCCGACCTGTGGCCGTATCGCGGTGCCGAGCCCGTCGACCACACCCCGATGGGACACGAGTACGTCGGCGTCGTCACCGAGATCGGGGACGCGGTGACGACGCTGAAGGTCGGCGACTTCGTCGTCGGATCGTTCTTCGCCTCCGACAACACCTGCGAGATCTGCCGGGCGGGGTACCAGACGCACTGCGTGCACCGGCAGCCCGGCGCCGCGAGCGGCGGCCAGTCGGAGTTCCTCCGCGTGCCGCTGGCCGACGGCACCCTCGTCGCCACACCCGGCCAGCCCGATCCCGAGCTGATCCCGTCGCTGCTGGCGGCATCCGATGTGCTCGGCACCGGATGGTTCGGGGCCGTCGCCGCCGAGGTCGGCCCCGGCAAGACCGTGGCGGTCGTCGGTGACGGCGCCGTCGGGCTGCTCGGCATCCTCGCCGCGCGCGAGCTCGGCGCGGAGCGGATCATCGCGATGAGCCGCCACGCCGACCGGCAGGCACTCGCCCGCGAGTACGGCGCGACCGACATCGTCGAGGAGCGCGGCGACGAGGGCGTGGCCAAGATCAAGGAACTCACGGGAGGGCTCGGCGCGCACAGCGTCATCGAGGCGGTCGGCACCCAGGAATCGATGCTGCAGGCCATCCGCGCCACGCGCGCGGGCGGTCACGTCGGGTACGTCGGCGTCTCGCACGAC
Source organism: Agromyces sp. (assembly GCA_035761605.1). Lineage (GTDB taxonomy): Bacteria > Actinomycetota > Actinomycetes > Actinomycetales > Microbacteriaceae > Agromyces. The sequence goes on from DASTQT010000442.1 coordinate 1,139, forward strand.
GTCTCGCTCGACGGACTGGAACTGTTCTTCTCCGGCGTGCACCTGCACGGCGGCCCGGCCCCCGTGCGCCGCTTCCTGCCCGAGCTGATCCAGCTGATCTGGGACCGGAAGATCGACCCCGGCAAGGTCTTCGACCTCACGCTCCCCCTCGAGGAGGCCGCCGAGGGCTACCGGGCCATGGACGAGCGGCGCGCCATCAAGGTGCTGCTCACCACCGACTGACGCGGCCCCGCCCCGCGTCATCCGCGGCGCCGACCGGAACCCCCGGCCGGTCGGCGCCGCTCCCGGTCAGTACAGGTCGAGCTCGTGTCCGGCCCGCTCGACCTCGCGCATGCGGGCGGATGCCGCGTCGCCGAGCCGTTCGGAGCACTCGGCGATCACCGCCTCCACGAGCGCGAGCACCGGCGTCATCGCGTCGAACGCCGAGGGCGAGCCGGTCTCGCTCGGGAGCACCACGTCGGCCTCGCTCGCGATCGGCGAGAGCCAGGCATCCGTGAACAGCACCACCGATGCGCGGCGCGCCTTCGCGGCCGCGGTCAATCGCCGCGTGGATTCCTCGTAGCGCCGGTAGTCGAAGACGACGAGGATGTCGCCGCGGCGGAGCGCCGCAACGGCCTCGGCCCGGCCCGCGTCGTGGTCGGGCAGCGACGAGACGCCCGACCGGAGCAACTGCAGGTGCTGCGCGAGGAACCGTGCCAACAGCCCGCTGAACCGGCCGCCCGCCACCAGCACCCTGCTCCGGGGCGTGCAGAGCAGGTCGACGGCCCGCTCGAACTCCCCCGGCGCGAGCGCGGAGAACGTGCGATCGAGCGTGTCGCGCGTGATCGACGCGGCGCGCGCGAGCCCGGAGGATTTGACGTCGACCGGCTCGACCTGCCGGCGATCGTAGAGCTCGATCGGCGACGCGGACCGCTCGTCGAGGTCGTCGCGGAGCGCCTGCTGGAAGTCGGGGAAGCCGCGGTAGCCCAGGCGGTTGGCGAAGCGCAGCACGGTCGGGCCGCTCACGCCGGCACGGGCGGCGAGCTTGGCCACGGTCTCGAAGCCGGCCGACGGGTACGACGAGAGCAGCACGCGCGCGACCTTCCGCTCGGCGGGGCTGCAGTCGGCCATGCCGCGACGGATCGCCTCCGCCATCGGCACGGATGCCTCGCCAGCGACCATCGCGTCCTCCTTCGCACTGCTCACCGTAGCGACTCGCCCTCCGCCACGGCCACGACGAGGCCGGCGAGCAGCGCGACCCGGTCGGGCACGCTCGCCAGGTCGAGCCACTCGTCGACGGCATGATCGCCGCCGCCGACCGGGCCGAGCCCGTCGAGGGTGGGCACGCCGAGCGCGGCGACGAAGTTCGCGTCGGACGCGCCGCCCGTCGCGGCGACGTCGAATTCGATGCCGAGACCGTCGCCGACCTGCCGGGCGAGCGCCGCGAGGCCCTCCGTCGCGCAGCGTTCGAGCGGCGGGCACACGTCGAGGCGCGTCACCGAGATACGGGCCCCGTCGACGAACGGATGGCGCGCCCGCTCGTCGATCGCGTCGAGCGTGCCGACCAGCTCGGTCAGCCCGGTCGCGCGAACCTCGACGTGCAGCTCGGCCGACTCGGGCACGATGTTCGGCCGCGTGCCGGATGCCACGCGGCCGACGTTCACCGTGAGCCCGGGCTCGGCGCCCGAGAGGGCCTGCACGTCGAGCAGCAGCCGGGCCGCCTCGACCGCGGCATTGATCCCCCGCTCGGGCTCGACCCCCGAATGGGCCGCGCGGCCCCGGATCGAGACGAGCACGTCGGCCACGCCCTTGCGGGCGCCGACGAGGTCGCCGTTCTCGCGTGCGCATTCGAGGCACAGCGCGGCATCCGCCCCTCGCACGACGTCGGCGAGGATCTCGCGGCTCGCGGGCGAACCGACCTCCTCGTCGGGCGTGAACACCAGCACCAGCTCGCCGAACCCGTCATAGCCCAGCGCGTCGAGGACCCGCGCCGCGGCGAGACCCGCCGCGATGCCCGCGACGTCGTCGCAGACGCCCGGACCGTACGCGATGCCGTCGGCGATGCGGAACGGCCGTTCGGCTGCGGTG
>DASTQT010000443.1:0-5971 GCA_035761605.1 Agromyces sp.
ACCGGGCGGGCTACGCTGGTCATCGGCACCCACGAGGCGCGTGAGTCCGCGCTCGCCGAGACGGTGCGCGCGCTCGCCGACAGCCCCGTCGTGACCTCGGTCGCATCCGTCATCCGAGTCGAAGGAGCAGAGTGAACCACCAGGCAACGAAGGCGCCGTCCCGTCAGTGGCGCGGCGTCATCCGCGAGTACGCCGACCGTCTCGATGTGACGGATGCCACGCCCGTCGTGACCCTCGGCGAGGGCGGCACGCCGCTGCTGCCGGCGCCCGCGCTCTCGCGCCGCACGGGCGCCGACGTGTGGGTGAAGTTCGAGGGCATGAACCCGACCGGCTCGTTCAAGGACCGCGGCATGACGATGGCCGTGACCAAGGCGGTCGAGCGGGGCGCCGAGGTCGTGATCTGCGCCTCGACGGGCAACACGTCCGCGTCGGCTGCGGCCTACGCGACGCACGCCGGCATCAAGGCCGCCGTCCTGGTGCCCGAGGGCAAGATCGCGATGGGCAAGCTCAGCCAGGCCATCGCGCACGACGCGCACCTCATCCAGATCCAGGGCAACTTCGACGACTGCCTCGACATCGCGCGCGAACTCGCCGCGAACTACCCGGTGCACCTGGTGAACTCGGTGAACAACGACCGCATCGAGGGCCAGAAGACGGGCGCGTTCGAGGTCGTCGAGGTGCTCGGCGACGCGCCCGACTTCCATTTCATCCCCGTCGGCAACGCGGGCAACTACACCGCGTACACGCGCGGCTACCGGGAGGACATCGAGGCCGGCAACGCGACGCGACTGCCGCGCATGTTCGGATTCCAGGCCGCCGGATCCGCGCCGCTCGTGCTCGGCGAGCCCGTGAAGCACCCCGAGACCATCGCGAGCGCCATCCGCATCGGCAATCCGGCGTCGTGGCACCTCGCGCTCGAGGCACGCGACCTCACCGACGGCTACTTCGGTGCGATCGAGGACGACAAGATCCTCGAGGCCCAGCGCATCCTCTCGGCCGAGGTCGGCATCTTCGTCGAGCCCGCCTCGGCGATCAGCGTCGCGGGCCTGCTCGAGCGCTCGGCCGCCGGCCAGGTGCCGAAGGGCGCCCGCGTGGTGCTGACGGTGACCGGACACGGCCTGAAGGACCCGCAGTGGGCGCTGCGCCGGCCCGACGGTTCCGAGGTCCAGCCGACCGTCGTCCCGGCCGACGTGGCGCACGTCGCCGAGGTGCTGGGGCTCGGTTCATGAGCGCCGCGGCGGAGGCGGCGGCGACCCTCGCACCCGACCTCGCCGGTCGTCGCGTGCACGTCAAGGTCCCCGCGACCTCGGCCAACCTCGGTCCCGGCTTCGACACGCTCGGCCTCGCGCTCGCGCGTTACGACGAGCTCGACGTCGAGGTCATCGCCGAGGGGCTCGAGATCGAGGTGCACGGCGTCGGCCAGGGCGAGGTGCCGCTCGACGAGTCGCACCTCGTGCTCCGCGCGATCGCCCACACCTTCGCGCACTACGGCCTCGAGCGCCCGCCGTTGCGCCTGGTCGCGCACAACTCGATCCCGCACGGGCGCGGGCTGGGCTCGTCCGGCGCCGCGATCGTCGCCGGGATCATGGCCGCAAAGGGCCTGCTCGAGCCCGAGATCGAGATCTCGGCCGACGAGCTGCTCCAGCTCGCGACCGAACTCGAAGGCCACCCCGACAACGTCGCGCCGGCGCTCTTCGGCGGGCTGACCATCGCGTGGGTCACCCCGGACGGGCCACGCCACAAGAAGCTCATGGTGCACCGCGGCGTCTCGCCGCTCGTGCTCGTGCCCGAGCACGAGATGTCGACGGCGCTCGCGCGCAGCCTGCAGCCGACCTCGGTGCCGCACGAGGACGCGGTGTTCAACGTCTCGCGCTCGGCGCTGCTCGTGGCCGCGCTCATCCAGAGCCCCGAGCTGCTGCTCGCGGCGACCGAGGACAAGCTCCACCAGCGCTACCGCGCCGAGGCGATGCCCGAGACCGACCGGCTGATCCGAGTGCTGCGCGCCGCGGGGCACCCGGCCGTCGTGTCGGGCGCAGGCCCGTCGATCCTGGTGCTCGCGAGCGACCCGAGCGAGCGTGCCGATGCGATCCGGCTCGTCGAGGGCGCGGCGGAGACGTCCTGGCAGGCGCTGCCCCTCGCGGTCGACTTCCTCGGCGCGACGGTGCATCCGGCCGACGAGGACTGACCTCGATCCGGTCGGGTCGAGCCGACGACATCCGCCGAGGCACGGCGCGGCGCGTGGTCGGGCGGCTGATCCGCTGGTGCTAGACTGGTCGCGCACCCGGCAGGCGCAGCGTTCGCGCACCGGCCGCATCGTGCAATTCCCGGCATTTCATGCTTTCGCCCACGCGCAGGTCAGCGCCTCGTGCGCAACACTTCGTGTGCCAGCGACCAGCTCTCCTCGGCCAACCCAGATTCCTGGCGAGGGGAAAGGACAAATCCCAGTGACCAACGGAACCGACTACGCCGAGGGCGTGGCGAACCGCACCCGCCTGACCGCCATGAAGGTCGCCGAGCTCCAGGAGCTCGCCGCCTCGCTCGGCATCGCCGGCGCCTCGAAGCGTCGAAAAGGAGAACTCGTGGACTTGATCTCCGCCCACACCGACGGCACCGGCACCATCGAGCTCGACGAGGTCGTCGACGCCGCTGCGCCGGCCGAGGCCGTCGTCGCCGAGGCGCCCGTCGTCGAAGCGCCCGTGCTCGACGTACCCGCCGCCGAGGCGCCCGTGCTCGACGAGCCCGTCGCCGAGGCGCCTGTCGCGCCCGAGGCGGCCGCACCCGAGGCGGCCGTGCCGACCGATGGCGCGACGCAGGCCGAGGCTGCCGCGCCCGCCGAAGTGCAGGCCGAGCCGACTCGCCGCGGCCGCCAGCCGCGCCGCGCGACGAGCGCGACCGCCGCAGCCCAGCACGCGAACGCCGGACTCTCGGGCGTCGAGCTCATCCCGGCACAGGCCGCCGAGCCGACGACCGACGAGGCGCGCGAGGCCGCTCGCGCGGCGGTGCGCGAGCAGCTCGCCGCCGCGACGGGCGAGGCCCGCCCGGCCGGCGAGACCGAGGGCGAGGGCGGCGAGCAGCCCGCACCCGAGCCGCGCCAGGGCCGCAGCCGCAGCCGCGGGCGCCGTGGCGGTGACCGTGGCGAGCGCGGCGAGGCGCAGAAGGCCGAGCCGGGCGAGCGCCAGGCCGGCGAGCGCCAGGGCGGACGCAAGGGCGACGAGCAGGCCGAGCCCGAGCGCCAGGTCGAGCCCGACAAGGGCCGCCAGGAGCAGGGCGGCCGCGGCCAGCAGACCCGCGGCGACCAGCAGGCCCGCGCCGAGCAGCAGCAGCAGGCCGACGGCGAGGGCGGCCGTCGCAACCGCTACCGCGACCGCAAGCGCCGCGGCCAGGGTGCCGGCGACGAGCTCGAGCCCGAGATCCTCGACGACGACGTGCTCGTCCCGATCGCGGGCATCCTCGACGTGCTCGACAACTACGCCTTCGTGCGCACGACCGGCTACCTCCCGGGCCCGAGCGACGTCTACGTCTCGCTCGGCCAGGTGAAGAAGTACCACCTGCGCAAGGGCGACGCGGTGGTCGGCGCGATCAAGCAGCCGCGCGAGGGCGAGGGCAACACGCGCCAGAAGTACAACGCGCTGGTCAAGATCGACTCGGTCAACGGCCAGACCGCCGAGGAATCCGCCGCGCGCATCGAGTTCGGCAAGCTCACGCCGCTCTACCCGCAGGAGCGCCTGCGCATGGAGACCGAGCCCACCAAGCTCACCCAGCGCATCATCGACCTCATCGCGCCGATCGGCAAGGGCCAGCGCGGCCTGATCGTCTCGCCGCCCAAGGCCGGCAAGACCATCGTGCTGCAGCAGATCGCGAACGCCATCGCGATCAACAACCCCGAGGTCCACCTCATGGTCGTGCTCGTCGACGAGCGACCGGAAGAGGTCACCGACATGCAGCGCACGGTGAAGGGCGAGGTCATCGCCTCGACCTTCGACCGTCCCGCGGAGGACCACACGACGGTCGCCGAGCTCGCCATCGAGCGTGCGAAGCGGCTCGTCGAACTCGGCCACGATGTGGTCGTGCTGCTCGACTCGATCACCCGCCTCGGCCGTGCGTACAACCTCGCGGCACCGGCATCCGGTCGCGTGCTCTCGGGCGGCGTCGACGCGTCGGCGCTCTACCCGCCGAAGCGCTTCTTCGGCGCGGCGCGCAACATCGAGAACGGCGGCTCGCTGACCATCCTCGCCACCGCGCTCGTCGAGACGGGTTCGAAGATGGACGAGGTGATCTTCGAGGAGTTCAAGGGCACCGGCAACTCCGAGCTGCGCCTGTCGCGCCAGCTGGCCGACAAGCGCATCTTCCCGGCGGTCGACGTCAACGCGTCGTCGACGCGCCGCGAGGAGATGCTGCTCTCGCCCGACGAGGTCAAGATCACCTGGAAGCTCCGTCGTGCGCTCGCCGGCCTCGAGCCGCAGCAGGCCCTCGAGGCCGTGCTCGGGCGCCTGCGCGAGACGCACTCGAACACCGAGTTCCTCCTGCTCATGCAGAAGTCGGCCCCGGTCGGCGGCAACGGCAACGGCCACGGGCACGACTCCGACCACCACCGCTGATCGATGTTCGAGTCCGTCCAGGCACTGATCGCCGAGCACGCCGCGCTCCAGGAGGAGCTCGCCGACCCGGCGCTGCATGCCGACGCCGCGCGCGCGAAGAAGGTGAACCGGCGCTACGCCGAGCTCAGCCGCATCGTCGCCGCGAACGCCGCGTGGCAGCAGGCGCAGGACGACCTCGAGGCGGCTCGTGAGCTCGCCAAGGAGGACGACGCGTTCGCCGAGGAGGTTCCGGCGCTCGAGGAGCATCTCGCCGAGTCGCAGGAGAAGCTGCGGCGACTGCTCATCCCGCGCGATCCCGACGACGGCCGCGACGTGATCATGGAGATCAAGGGCGGCGAGGGCGGCGCCGAGAGCGCCCTCTTCGCAGCCGACCTGCTGCGCATGTACATCCAGTACGCGCAGTCGAAGGGCTGGAAGACCGAGCTGCTCGAGTCCGACGAGTCCGACCTCGGCGGCTACAAGAACGTGCAGGTCGCGATCAAGTCGAGCGCGACCGACCCGTCGCAGGGCGTGTGGGCGCATCTCAAGTACGAGGGCGGTGTGCACCGCGTGCAGCGCGTGCCCGTGACCGAGACGCAGGGCCGCATCCACACGTCGACCACCGGCGTGCTCGTCTTCCCCGAGGTCGACGAGCCCGAGGAGGTCGACATCAACCAGAACGACCTCAAGATCGACGTGTACCGCTCGAGCGGGCCGGGCGGCCAGTCGGTGAACACGACCGACTCGGCGGTGCGCATCACGCACGTGCCGACGGGCATCGTCGTGGCGATGCAGAACGAGAAGTCGCAGCTGCAGAACCGCGAGGCGGCCATGCGCGTGCTTCGCGCTCGCCTGCTCGCCCGCCAGCAGGAGGAGCTCGCGGCCGCGGCATCCGATGTCCGCAAGTCGCAGATCCGCACGATGGACCGCTCCGAGCGCATCCGCACCTACAACTTCCCCGAGAACCGCATCGCCGACCACCGCACGGGCTACAAGGCGTACAACCTCGACCAGGTCATGGACGGCTCGCTCGAGCCCGTCATCGAGTCGGCCGTCCGCGCCGACGAGGAGGCCCGGCTCGCCGACCTCGGCGACCAGTAGGGCTCGATCAGCGCCTCGGGCGCTGCTCGACCCCGAGTGGTGCTCAGATGTGCCAGTCGACGTGCCAATCGTGGACGCCGCGCGCGGCCGCGGCCGTCGCCGGCGAGAGCGGCTTCGCGACGGCCGGGATGCCCACGAGCAGCGAGTGCGGCGGCGCGCCCTTGGTGACGACGGCGTTCGCGCCGATGGCGCTGCCCGTGCCGATCTCGATGTCGCCCAGCACCTTGGCGCCCGCGCCCACGGTCACACCGTCGCCGAGCGTGGGATGGCGCTTGGCGCCCTTGGGCGCGCCC
>DASTQT010000444.1:0-5021 GCA_035761605.1 Agromyces sp.
TACGTGCTGCACGTGGCCGAGGCATCCGTCGCGGCGATCGTCGTCGGCGGCACGCTCGAGGTCGTGCCCATCGGGGCGGGCGCCGTGCCGCAGCCGCGGCGCGCGACGCCCGAGCCCGCGTTCGAGGCGAGCCTCGAGCTCGCCCTCGAGCCGGCGGAGTTCCGCGACCTGCTCGCGGGGCGCGCCGACGCCCGCTCCGTCTCGATCCTCGCCGGCGAGTCCGATGCGCTCGCCCGGTTCATGCAGGCGTTCCGCATCGACCCGGTCGACCCGGCGCCGACCGGCGCGGATGTCGCGACGGAGTCGTCGCACGCCGCGACCGGCGGCCCCGCGGCATCCGTCGCCTGACCGCACCGCGCTCGTGGCGTCGCCGCGATCCGCCCCCGCACGCCGCCCCCACCCCCAGCCGCACCCGCACCCCCCACCCGCGGTTCACAGGAGAATCTGCGATCTGCATGACGGGATCGCCGCGCGCGTCCTGTCGATCGCAGAATCTCCTGCATGCGAGGGGAGGGGGGCTGCGCCGGGCCGACGCAACCCGTGGCATCGCGCGAGCCGACGCGGTAGAACGGCCTCATGGGCGAAACACAGCTCGTGCTCGGGCCGATGCTGCGGCATGTCGACGAGACCTCCGCGAGCATCTGGGTCGAGACCCGTTCGGCGTGCCGGGTCGGCGTGCGCGCCGGCGGACGCAGCTGGACCGCTCGCACCTTCGGGGTGCATGGCCACCACTACGCGCTCGTCGAGCTCGACGGCCTCCAGCCCGGCGCGGACCTCCGATACGAGGTGGAGGTCGACGGCGAGCGCGTGTGGCCGGAAGCGGGGACGCCGTACCCGGTGTCGCGGGTCGCCACGCGCACGCCCGGGCGCCCGCTTCGCCTCGCGTACGGGTCGTGCCGCACGAGCGTGCCCCACGATTCGCACGGCAACCGCACGCACGGCGTCGACTCGATGCGCGCGTTCGCGCTCGCGGTGGCCGCCGGCCGCGAGGAGCGGCCCGACCTGCTCCTCTTCCTCGGCGACCAGGTCTACGCCGACCTGACGTCCAAGCAGATGCAGGAGTTCATCCGGAGCCGCCGCGACATCCGCGAGGAACCGGGCAAGGAGCTGAAGGACTACGAGGAGTACTCCCACCTCTACCAGCTCGCCTGGTCGGACCCGGCGAACCGCTGGTTGCTCTCGACCGTGCCGACCGCGATGATCTTCGACGATCACGACGTGCGCGACGACTGGAACGCCTCGCTCGACTGGAAGAAGGAGATGGAGGCGACGTCGTGGTGGCACGGGCGCATCGTCGCGGGTCTCGGCTCGTACTGGGTGTACCAGCACCTCGGCAACCTCTCGCCGCTCGAGCGCGCGGACGACGAGCTGTGGCAGCGGGTCGCCGCCCACGAGCGCGACGACCCCGACGACGAGCTCGACCTCACCGATGCGCTCGACGCGTACGCCGACCGGGCGGATCGCGAGCCGACGAGCGTGCGCTGGAGCTATGCCCGCGACCTCGATGACGTGCGCCTCATCGTGGTCGATTCCCGCGCCGCCCGCGATCTCGACCCGTCGGCGCGCGGCCTGCTCGACCGCGACGAGCTCGCCTGGTTCGACGACCAGCTGCGCGGCGGGTTCCGGCAGGTGATCGTCGCGACGTCGCTGCCGTTCCTGCTGCCCATGGGCCTGCACCACGTCGAGGCGTGGGACGAGGCGATCTCGCAGGGCGCGTGGGGTCGCGGTGCCGCCCGGATCGGCGAGCGGCTGCGGCAGGCGGTCGACCTCGAGCACTGGGCGGCGTGGGAGAACACGTTCCAAGCGGTGGCGCGGATGGTCGCCGAGGTCGCCGACGGTGCGCGCGGGCCCGCCCCGCAGAACGTGCTGTTCCTGTCGGGCGACGTGCACTATTCCTACCTCGCCGAGGTCGAGCGCGGCCACGGCGGCCGGATCCTGCAGGCGGTGTGCTCGCCGGTCCGCAACCCGCTGCCGCGATTCCTGCGCTGGTTCGCGGTCGTGATGTCGTACGGGCTCGCGACGCCGGTCGGCGCCGCTGCAGCCCGCTCCGCCAAGGTGCCGGACGCGCCGTTCGAGTGGCACACGGTCAAGGGGCCCTGGTTCGACAACAACCTCGCCCTCCTCCAGGACGGGGCCGACGGCCTGCGGCTGACGTGGCACAGGGGCGTCGTCGAGCGCGGCGACGAGCGGAATCCGCGGCTCGAGGAGGTCGCGTCGATCACCGTGCCGGCGGATCGCGACGCCGAGCTGTCGCTCCGAGCGGGCGGGGCCCGATGACGGCCCGGCGGATGGCGCGACGCGCCGCTACGGCGCCACGTACAGCTTGCGCAGCGTCTCGTGCACCGTCCACACGGTCTGCATCCCGGCCTCGAGTCGCACGAGCGACCCCGGCGCGAGCCCGATGGACGGCAGCGCGGGGTCGGTGAACTCGACGGTCGCACGACCCGCGATCACGAGGAACACCTCGTCGGCCTCGGTGTCGCGCATCGCACCGGGCGTCATCTCCCACACGCCGAGCTCCCGCTTGCCGTCGGCCGAGATGTCGAGCTCGGCGTGCCCGGTGGCGGGCGCGCCGGACACGACCTGCTCGGGCGGCACGGGTTCGTGCGCGAGCGGCAGCGCTGCGGCATCCGTCACCGCACCGGCGACGAGTCGGTCGGGCGCGCTCACGAGTCGAACCCGAGGCCGACCGCGTCGAGCGTGCGCAACAGGAGGTTGCGCCGGCCTCGGCTGTGGTCGGCGCGGTCGAGCGACCAGCGGGTGAGGTTGATGCCGACGGATGCCGCGGGCTCGGGCGGGAACGGCAACGGGCGGGTCCGGACCATCTCGAGGGTCGTGCGCTCGGTCTCGCGGCCCGCGAGCAGGTCGAGCATGGTCTCGGCCATGAACCGGGTCGACGCGACGCCGAGCCCGGTGAAGCCGGACGCGTAGGCGATGCGGTTGTCGCGCGCGAGCCCGGTGAACGCGGTGAACTGCGTGGACGTGTCGATCGCGCCGGCCCACCGGTGGCTGAACCGGAGCCCCTCGAGCTGCGGGTACGTCGTGAAGAAGTGGCTCGCGAGCCGTTCGAAGCTGGCCGGTCGGTCCTCGTAGCGCTCGCGGATGCGGCCGCCTGCGTGGTAGATCGCGTCGTAGCCGCCGTAGAGGATGCGGCCGTCGCGGGTCAGGCGCGAGTAGTGGAACTGGTTGGCGAGGTCGCCGACGCCCTGCCGGTTCGCCCAGCCGATCGCCGCGCGCTGCTCGGCGGTGAGCGGCTCGGTCATGAGCACGTAGTCGTAGACCGGGACGGTCATGAGCCGGTTGCGCTTGAGCAGCGAGGGGAAGACGTTCGTCGCGAGCACCGCCCGTGTCGCGTCGACCCTGCCGTGGTCGGTCGTCAGCTGCACGGCGCCGGTCGAGCCCGGCGTGTCGAGGCGACGCACGGGCGAGCGCTCGAAGATCTCGACGCCCGCCTCCTCTGCGACCCGCGCGAGTTCGGCAGCGAGCTTCGCCGGGTGCAGGATGGCGCTGCTGCGCGTGTTCCAGACGGCCCCGAGGTACACGGGCGAGTCCACCTGCTCGCGCACCTGGTGCTCGTCGAGGAGCTCCACGCTGTCATCGCCGCGGGCCGCGGCGTCGGCGACCGCCTCGTGCAGCCACTCGACCTGGTGGGGCTCGACGGCGATGTCGAGCGAGCCGTTGCGCTCGAACTCGACATCCATGCCGTACTCGGCCTCGCTCGCCTCGATCGCGTCGAGGTTCGCCAGGCCGAGCCGGTCGAGTTCGTCGATCTCGTCGGGCCAGCGGGCCAAGCCGTTCTCGCGGCCGTGCGTGAGGCTCGCCTCGCAGAAGCCGCCGTTGCGGCCGGATGCCGCCCAGCCGACCTGCCTCGCCTCGACGAGCACCACGCGCAGGTCGGGGTTCGTGCGCTTGGCGAGCACGGCCGCCCAGAGCCCGGTGTAGCCGGCGCCGACGATGGCGAGGTCGGCGACGTGCGCCCCCTCGAGGCGCGGCCTCGGTTGCTTCGCGTGCTCGGGCAGGTCGTCGATCCAGAACGCGCTGTGGCGCGAGCCGGCGAGGCTGTGCTCGATGACGGATGCCGCGGGGCGGCGGCGCTCGTAGACGGTCGTTCCCACGGGGGATCACTCCAAGTCGGTCGGTCCACCCATCATGGCGCATATTGCACACGTGGACAATAGCAATCGCGGATGTCGGCGGGTCGCGAGAGCATCGACGCCATGCCGCCCGCCCCGCCCGTGCCGCCGCCCGCGCCCGACCTGCTCGAGTTCGACGCCGACTTCTCCGGCCCCGAACTCGACCTGACCCAGTGGATCCCGCACTACCTGCCGCAGTGGTCGAGCCGCGAGCGCACACGCGCCCGCTACGACGTCGGCGACGGCGTGCTGCGCCTGCGCGTCGACGCCGACCAGCCCGCCTGGTCGGTCGAGTACGACGGTCCGACGCAGGTGTCGAACCTGCAGACCGCCGTCCGGTCGGGCCCCGTCGGGTCGGATGACGGCCAGCACCCGTTCCGCGACGGGCTCGTCGTGCGCGAGGCGCAGCGCGACCACCGGCTCTACACGCCGCGCTTCGGCCGGGTCGAGGTGGTCGCCGCGATCGACGGGATCGACGAGCACGCCATGGCCGCGCTCTGGTTGATCGGCGTCGAGGACGATCCGACGCAGTCCGCCGAGATCTGCCTGTTCGAGGTCTTCGGTCGAGACATCGCCGACGACGGCAGCGCGCTCGTCGGCATGGGCGTGCACCCCTTCAACGACCCCGCGATCACCGACGACTTCGAGCGCGTTCCCTTCCCCGACGATGTCCGCGAACCGCACCGCTATGCGGTCGACTGGCGTCCCGACGAGGTCGTGTTCTCGATCGACGGTCTCGTCCGCAGGCGCGTCGCGCAGTCGCCGCAGTACCCGATGCAGCTCATGCTCGACGTGTTCGCGTTCCCGCCCACCCCGCCCGAGGTCGCCGCGTACCCCGAGTCGTTCGCGGTGCACGCGGTGCGCGGGTACCGGCACGCCTGACGACGG
>DASTQT010000445.1:0-3467 GCA_035761605.1 Agromyces sp.
GCGACGACCCAGGAGGTCACGGCCGGCGCTCCGACGCAGTACGACGCCGCGGTGGCGATCCAGCAGTTCCTGCGGGGCGCGACCTTCGACTACTCCGTCGACGCCCCCGTCAACGAGGGCTACGACGGGGGAGGCTTCGACGTGATCGCCGAATTCCTCGAGGCGCGTGCCGGCTACTGCGTGCACTTCGCGTCGACGATGGCGGTGCTCGCGCGCGAGATCGGCATCCCAGCGCGCATCTCGGTGGGCTACACCTCGGGGACCCCGACCGATGAGCGCGTGGACGGCGAGGTCGTGCTCGAGGTCGACTCGCACGACCTGCACGCGTGGCCCGAGCTGTACTTCGAGGGCGTCGGGTGGGTGCCGTTCGAGCCGACGCCCGGCCGCGGCACGGTGCCCGGGTACTCGCGGCCCGGCGCGGGCGACGAGTCGCCCGGCGTGATCCCGTCGGCGCCGGCCACCGGGCCGGGTTCGACCGGCCGCCCCGAGGGCGATCCCGATCGCGCACTCGGCGGCGCGACCGGCGGAGCGCTGCTGGGCGGCGACTGGCTACGCGGCGCCGGGATCGCCGCGATCGCGCTCCTCATCGTGCTCTCGCCCGCGCTCATCCGCTGGGGGCTGCGCATCGGCCGACGCCGGCGGATCCGGTCCGGGCCGAGTCCGGCGGATGCCGCGTGGCGGGAGCTCGCCTCGACCGCGATCGACCTCGGCGTGGCGGTCGACGACCGCCGCACGGCCCGCGCGCTCGCCGACGAGCTGCTCGCCAGGCCCGCGTTCGGCGGGGCCGACCCGCCGGACGACGCGAGCGCGCTGCGACGGCTGCGCGACGCGGTCGAGCGCGAGCGCTACGCCCAGGCCACGGTCGCCGACGACACCGCGCGCGACGTGATCGCCGGCGACCTCGCCGCCGTCGAGGCCGCCCTCCGCGCCGACGCCCCGGCCTCCCGTCGCGTCGAGGCGGCGCTGCTGCCGCGATCCCTGCGCGCGGCCGGACGCGACGCGCTCGGCCGGGTGACCGCGCGCGGCGCGTAGAATCGTCGTTCGTGGCCGTCAAGCATTCCCCCTTCAGCGTCGTCGTGCGCGACCTCGTCAACCGTCCCGGCGAGATGCGCGAGCAGCGCCTCGACGTCCCTGCGCCCGAGCAGTTCGGCGAGGGACTCGTCGCCGTGCGCGAGGGATCGGAGCTCGAGATCGACCTCCGCCTGGAGTCCGTGCACGAGGGCGTCCTCGTGTCCGCCGAGGTCGACGCGATCGCCGAGGGGGAGTGCGGACGATGCCTCATCGACATCGCGCTGCCCGTCCAAGTCGAGTTCCAGGAGCTTTTCGCGTATCATTCCGGAGAAGCTTTCGAGTATGAGGTTCAAGACGACCACGTGGATCTTGAATCGCTCATCAGGGATGCGGTGGTGCTGGCACTGCCCTTCCAGCCGGTGTGCCGGCCGGACTGCCCGGGTCTCGACCCCGAGACCGGGCTGCGTCTGGCGGAGCATCCCGAACTCGTCACCCCCGAGCAGTCCGATTCGCGTTGGGCTGCGCTCGCGGGGTTCACGGCTTCCGAAGACGAGGGCACGGTGCCGACCGCATCCGATGCCGACCAGAAGAGAGATTGAGAGAGAGTCATGGCTGTTCCCAAGCGGAAGAAGTCACGCGCCAACACCCACGCGCGCCGTTCGCAGTGGAAGGCCGAGGTGCCCACGCTCGTCAAGACCGTCGAGAACGGCAAGGTCACCTACAGCCTCCCGCACCGCGCCCGCGTGGTCGAGGACTCCGCGGGCACCCCGCTGTTCCTCGAGTACAAGGGCCGCAAGGTCGCCGACGTCTAGTCGGCCCGAGACTCCCGAACGACCGGTCGTGAGGCGCGCTGAGCGTACGGACACCGGGGCACTCGAGCTCGCCGAGCTGCAGCGCACGCTGCGGGTCGAGCTCGACCCGGAACTCCTGCTCCTCGCACTCACGCACCGGTCGTTCGCGTACGAGAACGGCGGGATCCCGACCAACGAGCGGCTCGAGTTCCTCGGCGACTCGATCCTCGGGCAGGCCGTCACGGTGCGGCTGTTCACCGAGCACCCCGAGCTCGACGAGGGCGAGCTGGCCAAGCGCCGCGCGAGCCTCGTGTCGTCGGCGGCGCTCGCCGAGGTGGCGCGCACGATCGGGCTCGGCCCGTACATCCGCCTGGGCCGCGGCGAGACGCTCACGGGCGGCGCCGACAAGCCGTCGATCCTCGCCGACACCGTCGAGGCCATCATCGGCGCGGTGTACCTCGACCGCGGCGGCGACGTCGCGACCGACCTGGTGCTGCGCCTCGTCTCGCCGCTCATGGACGATCCCGGGCGCTTCGGTGCGGCCATGGACCCGAAGACGAGCCTGCAGGAGATCGCAGCGCGTCGCGGCGCAGCGGCGCCCGCGTACGTCGTGACCGAAAGCGGTCCCGACCACAACAAGCACTTCGTCGCCACCGTGACGGTCGGCGACCTCGTGTCGGCGTCCGGCGAGGGTTCGAGCAAGAAGCAGGCCGAGATGGCCGCGGCCCTCGAGGCGTGGACCCTCCTGAACGTCCGCTGACGTGCCCGAGCTCCCCGAGGTCGAGGTGGTCCGGGCGGGACTCGCGCCTGCGGTCACCGGCGCGCGCATCGCGGGCGTCGAGGTGCTCGACGCTCGATCGCTGAAACGCCACGAGGCGGCATCCGGCGACTTCGAACGGCTGCTCACCGGCGAACGCATCGAGGCCGCCGTGCGGCGCGGCAAGTTCCTGTGGATGCCGCTCGCCGGCGGCGCCGCACTCGTCGGCCACCTGGGCATGAGCGGCCAGCTGCTGCTGCGCACGCCCGACCATCCCGGCGGCGATCGTCATGCCCGCATCCGCCTGCACCTCGAGCACCCCGACCACGGCGAGCTCCGCGTCGACTTCGTCGACCAGCGCATCTTCGGCTCGATGGCCGTCGACCGGATGGTGCCCACGGCCGACGGCGAGATCGCCGGGTTCTCCGCGGGGGTGACGGGCCCGTGGGCACGATCCATCCCGTCGCAGGTCGCGCACATCGCGCGCGACCCGCTCGACCCCGCGTTCCGCGACGACCGTTTCACGCACGCCGTGGCGCGCCGCTCATCGGGCATCAAGCGGATCCTCCTCGACCAGGGGCTCGTGTCGGGCATCGGCAACATCTACGCCGACGAGGCGCTCTGGGCGGTGCGCATGCACGGCGAGCAGCCCGGCGCCACGCTGAGCCGCCGTCGCATCCGCGAACTGCTGCAGGCCGTGCGCGACGTGCTGCAGAAGGCGCTCGCCGAGGGCGGTACGAGCTTCGACGCGCAGTACGTCAACGTCAACGGGGCGTCGGGCTACTTCGCGCACTCGCTGAACGTGTACGGGCAGGCGGGCAGGCCCTGTCCGCGCTGCGGAACGCCAATCGTGCGCGAGGCGTTCATGAATCGCTCGTCCCACCGCTGCCCGCGCTGCCAGCCGCTCA
>DASTQT010000446.1:0-5595 GCA_035761605.1 Agromyces sp.
TTCGAAGCCCTGCACGACATGCCGCACCCCGTCGAGGTGCTCTCCGCGCTGCGGCGCGCGGTCCGCGACGACGGCGCCGTCGTGATCATGGACGAGGCGGTGGCCGATCGGTTCGCGCCCGACGGCGATGACGTCGAACGCATCATGTACGGCTACAGCCTGTTCATCTGCCTCCCCGACAGCCTCTCGACGCCGGGGTCGGTCGGCACCGGCACGGTCATGCGGCCGGCCGTGCTCGAGGGGTATGCGCGCGAGGCCGGATTCTCGACGGCCGAGCCGCTGCCGATCGAGGACTTCGCGTCCTTCCGCTTCACGCGGCTGAGGCCGTAGCGGGATGTCGTGATGGACACGACCGAGCCGTCGACACGCTTTTCGTCTTTTCAGGTTGCGGGGGGAGGATAGTCCCATGTCTTCCCCCGCTGCCGAAGGGGCAGCCGACGCGCGTCCGACCGAATCCGCAGCCGAGCAGACGTACGAGGGCTACACCCTCTTCGCCGTGCTCCGAAAGGACCCCGCACGTCCCGACGACCTCGACGGTCGCGACGTGCCCCGCTTCGTCGACGAACTCGACGGCGTGATCAACCTCGTCGAGGACGAGGGCGTCACCGTCCGCGGCATCTACGACGTCTCCGGCCTCCGCGCCGACGCCGACGTGATGCTGTGGCTGCACGGCCCGACCGCCGAGGGCCTGCAGTGGGCGCTCCGCGAGCTGCGCCGCGCGCGGCTGTTCCGCGCGCTCCTGCCCACGTGGAACGCCATGGGCGTGCACCGCGACGCCGAGTTCAACAAGGCCCACGTGCCCGGGTTCCTGCGCGGCGTCGAGCCAAAGACGTGGCTCACGATCTACCCGTTCGTGCGCAGCTACGAGTGGTACCTGCTGCCGGCCGAGGAGCGCGGCCGCATGCTCGCCGAGCACGGCCGCATGGGCGCCGCGTTCCGCGGCGTCGTCGCGAACACGGTGTCGGCGTTCTCGCTCGGCGACTACGAGTGGCTCCTCCCCATGGAGTCCGACGAGCTCACCGACCTCGTCGACATGATGCGCGACCTCCGCGCGACCGACGCGCGCCGCCACGTCCGCGACGAGCTGCCGTTCTACACCGGCCGTCGCATCTCGACCGCCGAGCTCGTGGAGGTGCTGCAGTAATGGCGGCGACCAACATCGGCCGCAAGCCGGCTCCCGCGACCTCGGCCCCGCTCGCGCCCGGCGCCGTCGTGCCCGGCGCGACGACGCCCGCGCAGTCCGGCCCCGAGCACGTCGAGGCGCCCGTCGCGTACGACGCGATCCTGCTCGCGGGCTTCGGCGGGCCCGAGGGGCAGGACGACGTGATCCCGTTCCTCCGGAACGTCACGCGCGGTCGCGGCATCCCCGACGAACGCCTGGAGGAGGTCGCGCACCACTACCGCCACTTCGGCGGCGTGAGCCCGATCAACGAGCACAACCGCGAGCTCAAGGCGGCCCTCGAGGCCGAGCTCGCACGGCGCGGCGTCGACCTGCCGGTCATCTGGGGCAACCGCAACTGGGACCCGTACCTGAACGACGCGGTGCGCGAGGCGGGCGAGCGCGGCTTCACCAGGCTCATCGCGATCGCGACGAGCGCGTACAGCTCGTACTCGAGCTGCCGCCAGTACCGCGAGGACTACGCCGACGCGCTGGAGGACACCGGTCTGGCCGGTGTCATCCAGATCGACAAGGTGCGCCAGTTCTTCGACCACCCCGGCTTCGTGACGCCGTTCGTCGAGGGCGTGCGCGAGGCGCTCGCGAAGCTCGAGGCCGATCACGAGGGCTTCGACCGCACGGCCGACGTCGAGGTGCTGTTCGCGACGCACTCGATCCCCACGGCGGATGCCGCGAAGTCGGGCCCTGCCGAGCGGGGCTTCGGCGAGGGCGGCGCCTACGCCGCCCAGCACCTCGCGGTCGCCGAGGTCGTCATGCGCGAGGCCGGCGTGGCCGACGTGCCGTGGCAGCTCGTCTACCAGTCGCGCTCGGGCCCCCCGACCCAGCCGTGGCTCGAGCCCGACGTCAACGACGCGATCGCCGAACTGCCCGCCGCAGGCCGGAAGGCCGTCGTCATCGTGCCGCTCGGCTTCGTGAGCGACCACATGGAGGTCATGTGGGACCTCGACGAGGAGGCCATGGAGACCGCGGAGGAGCACGGGCTCGCCGCGGTCCGCGTGCCGACTCCCGGCGTGCACCCCGCCTACGTCGCCGGTCTCGTCGACCTCGTGCTCGAGCGCGTGAACGGCACGCCGGCCGCCGAGCGTCCGCACCTGACCGACCTCGGCCCCTGGTACGACGTGTGCCGTCCAGGCTGCTGCGAGAACGTGCGCCTCGGCTTCAAGCCGGCCCTCGCGGGGATCGCGCCATGAGCCCCGCGCGCGAGGTGATCCGCGTCGGCACGCGCGGCAGCGCCCTCGCGCTGGCGCAGACGACGCAGATCGCCGAGCGCCTCGGGAAGGCCGCCGACGCCGACATCGAGATCGTCACGGTCACCACGCAGGGCGACACCTCGCGCGCGTCGCTGCAGACGATCGGCGGCACCGGCGTCTTCGCGGCGGCCCTGCGCGAGGCCCTCGTCGCCGGGGAGTGCGACCTGGTCGTGCACTCGCTGAAGGACCTGCCGACGGCCGAGCATCCGCAGCTCCGACTCGGCGCCGTGCCGAAGCGCGCCGACGCGCGCGACGCGCTCTGCGCGCGCGACGGCCTCACGCTCGCCGAGCTGCCCGAGGGCGCCCGCATCGGCACCGGCTCGCCGCGACGCATCGCGCAGCTCGCGGCCGCCCGGCCCGACATCACCACGGTCGACGTGCGCGGCAACATCGACACGCGGCTCGGCTTCGTCGAGCAGGGCGAGCTCGACGCCGTGCTGCTCGCCGCGGCGGGCCTCGGCCGGCTCGGGCGAGCGGATGCCGCGACCGAGCGCTTCGAGCTCGCCACCTGGCCCACCGCGCCGGGCCAGGGCGCGCTCGCGCTCGAGGTGCGTCGCGAACGCGGCTCGCGCTCCCTGGAACGCGGCCTCGCGGCCGTCGACCACGTCACGACGCGAGCGACCGTGCTCGCCGAGCGGCTCGTGCTCGCCGGGCTCGAAGCGGGTTGCGCGGCACCGGTCGGTGCGACGGCGTTCCTGGAGGACGAACTTCTGTTCCTCTCGGCGACGGTGTACAGTGCCGACGGGACGCGGTCGCTGACCAGCTCGCACGCCGCCACCCCCGACAGCCGCTCGGCCGCCGACCTGGCGGACGCGGCACGCGACGTCGCACACCGCGTCGTCGCGGAACTCCTCGGCAACGGCGCCGCCGACCTCGCACCTGCCCTGGAGTCGCCGTGACCGAATTCGAACCGATGACCGGCGCGATCCACCTGCCCGGAGCCGACGGCTCCAAGCCGCTCGCCGGCTGGCGCGTGCTCGTTCCCCGTGGAGGTCCGTGGGGCGACTCCGTCGCCGGGTCGCTGCGGGCGCGCGGCGCCTCGCCGATCATCGCGCCGATGATCAACTTCGCGCCGACCGACGACCAGCCCGCACTCGAGGCGGCGCTCGCCAAGCTCGCCGCCGGCGGATTCGACTGGGTCACGATCACGAGCGCGACCACGGTCGACGTGCTCTCCTCGTACGGCGCGGTCATCCCGGATTCGACGAAGGTCGCCGCGGTGGGCGAGACCACCGCGGCCGCCCTCGTCGCGGCCGGCTACCGCGCCGACATCGTCCCCTCCGAGGACAACTCCGCCCGGGGGCTCCTCGAGGAGTGGGAGGCGGCGACCGAGGGCGAGAACCCGCTGCGCGTCCTCGCCCTCCGCTCGGCCATCGCGAAGCAGGTGCTCTCGGTCGGGCTCGCGCGCATCGGCCACCACGTCGAGGCGGTCGTCGCCTACCGCACGGTCGGCGTGCCCGTCGCCCAGAAGGTCGTCGACGACGTCCGCGCCGGCAAGGTCGACGCGATCCTCGTCACGTCGGGCAGCGTCGCCGAGCAGGTGCAGGCGCAGCTGGGTCCCATCCCCGAGCGCACGCTCATCGCCGCGATCGGCCCGCAGACGCAGAAGGATGCCGCGAAGATCGGGCTCCGCGTCGACGTCGTCGCCGCCGAGCGCACCGCGGAGTCGCTCATCGACGCCGTGGTGCAGGCGGCCACGCAGACCGTCTGACCCGGCGGCCCTGCGCCATCCGCTCGCCTCACGCCTCGAGTGTTCCCCTTGGAGCCGAGGGAGCCCGTCCCACCGGTGCGATCGGCGACGAACGGAAACACTCGCTGCCGAGGGTGCCCACCCGCCGACGCCACAGCCGGGCGCGCGTAGGCTGTTCGGGTGACTTCCGCACCCGCCCCCCGCATGCGGCCCCGGCGCCTGCGTGAGACGCCGGCCCTGCGCCGCCTCGTGTCCGAGACCCGACTCGATCCCGCCGAGCTCGTGCTGCCGATCTTCGTGCGCGAGGGCGTGAGTGCCCCGGTGCCGATCGCGTCGATGCCGGGCGTCGTGCAGCACTCGCTCGACTCCGTGAAGCAGGCGGTGACGGATGCCGCCACCGCCGGCGTCGGCGGCGTCATGCTGTTCGGCGTGCCCGAGACCCGCGACGCGACCGGCTCGTGCGGCGTCGACCCCGACGGCATCCTCAACGTCGCCACCCGGGTCGTGGCCGAGGAGGTCGGCGACGCGCTCGTGGTGCAGACCGACCTGTGCCTCGACGAGTTCACCGACCACGGCCACTGCGGCGTGCTCGACGCGCGCGGCCGCGTCGACAACGACGCCACGCTCGAGCGGTACCGCGAGATGGCGCTCGCGCAGGCCGAGGCCGGCTCGCAGCTGCTCGGGCTCTCGGGGATGATGGACGGCCAGGTCGCCGCGGTGCGCGACGCGCTCGACGCCGCCGGACGCAGCGACGTCGCCCTCCTGGCGTACTCGGCGAAGTACGCCTCGGCGTTCTACGGACCCTTCCGCGACGCGGTCGAGTCGACCCTCGAGGGCGACCGCCGCACCTACCAGCTCGACCCGGGCAACCGTCGCGAGGGCCTGCGCGAGGCGATGATCGACATCGACGAGGGCGCCGACATCGTGATGGTCAAGCCCGCGGGGTCGTACCTCGACGTGCTGGCGGATGTCGCCGCCGCGAGCGACGTCCCCGTGTGGGCGTACCAGGTGTCGGGCGAGTACGCGATGATCGAGGCCGCCGCGATGCACGGCTGGATCGACCGCCGCCGCGCGGTGATCGAGTCGGTCCGCGGCATCCGTCGCGCCGGCGCCGACGCCGTGCTGACCTACTGGGCGACCGAGCTCGCCGGATGGATCCGGGAGGGGACCGACTGATGACGACCGCACGGGATCTCGAGACGGCTTCGGCTCCTCGATCCGCACAGACCAACGCCGAGCTCTTCGCCCGCGCGCAGGCCGCGATCCCGGGCGGCGTCAACTCGCCCGTTCGCGCCTTCCGCTCGGTGGGCGGCACGCCGCGCTTCCTCGTCTCGGCGCGCGGCCCCTACGTGACCGACGCCGAAGGCCGCGAGTACGTCGACCTGGTCGCGGGCTGGGGTCCCGCGATCCTCGGCCACGCGCATCCCGAGGTCATCGCCGCGGTGCAGGAGGCCGCGGCACGCGGCCTCTCGTTCGGC
>DASTQT010000447.1:0-2045 GCA_035761605.1 Agromyces sp.
GAGGCTCGCGATGAGCACCCAGGCCCAGGCGGGGAGCTGGAACGGGCGATCGCGGTCGTCGTCGTCGGTGTCGTCGATCTCGACGGTCGTGAGGAGCTCGTCCTCGGCCTGCTCGGCGCGCGGCGGCTGGCGCACCTGCGGCTGCGGCTCGGACTTCGGCTTGGGCGTCTGCTCCTGCGGCACGTCGATGTTGTCGGGCGTGGGCCGGAACGAGACCCAGCCGACGCCGTCGAACGGCACCTCGACCCACGCGGTCACGTCGGAGCCGAGCACCTCGACCTTGTCGGCGCCCTCGGCGATCTCGGGCCCGTAGCCCATGACCACGCGCGACGGGTAGCCGAGGTGCCGGGCCATGAGGGCCATCGCGGCGGCGTACTGCTCGGCGTCGCCGACCATCTGCGTGCGGGTGAACAGCTCGATGAGGCGGTCGGCGCCGTGGCCGGCACGCGAGGGCACGGCGTCGCTCGCGAGGCCGTGGCTGAGGAAGCCGTTCGTCTTGAGGCCCCGCTCGATCGCGCGAAGCTGCTCGATCGGGCTGGCGGCGTCGCCGGCGTACTCGTCGGCCTTCGCGGCGACCACGTCGGGCAGGTTCTCCACGACCGGGAGCGGCAGCTGCGCGATCGGCGCGTCGGCGAGCGCCTGATCGTCGGGCTCGCGCTGGATGTTCGACTCGACGCGGTACCGGGTGCCCTCGGCCGCACCGCTCGTGAGCACGGCCGTGCCCGCGGCCGCGTTGTAGCGCAGGTCGCCCGCGCGCTCGGCGGCGCCTGCGTCGAGCAGCTCGAGCCGCGAACCGTAGCCGACGGTCGGCAGCCACACGTCGTCGTACGCGAGCACCTCGACCTCGATCGACCGGCCGCTGCCGAGGTCGGCGAGCTCCGGCTCCGGGAGCGTCGTGCCGACGATCGCGTAACCGCCGTCGGCGGCGGCCTGCTCGGGTCCGGCGACGTTCCAGAGCCGGCCGGTGTACGAGTCCATCGATGCGAGGCGCACGGTGTCGCCGGGCTCGAGCCCCGAGACCGTGAACAAACGCTCCTCCGCGAGGTCCTTCGTGTACTCGCGGAAGCCCGCCAGCGGGCTCGGGAACTCCAGCGGGTCGAACGGCGGCACGACCTGCTCGCGCAGGACGAACCGGTCGGGCGCGACGGGCGCGAATGCGAGGCCCACGACGGTGCCGATCGCGACCGCGCCGGCGACGACCGCAGCCGAGCCGGTCAGCTTGCGCCTGCGGAGGCGGGCCGCGCCATCCCCCGTCGCCTCGACCTGCGAACCGCGCCGCCAGGCGATCCACGCGAGCGCGACGCCCGCGAACGCGACTCCGCGCACCGCGGCGAGGAACGCCTCGTCGGTGCCGAGCAGGATGCCCGAGAGGAACAGCAGCACGGGTCCGATGAGCAGCACCGCCGCGCGCAGCGGCGTGCGCTCCACGGCGAGCCACCGCAGCGCGAGCACCCCGCCGACGAGCGAGACGACCGTCGCGGCCGCGTAGGGCACGGCGGCGACGTAGGCGGGCGCCTCGACCGGCGCGGAGATGGTGAGGATGTCGGCCCAGCCGTGCACCGCCCCGACGGCGAGCCCGGCGAGCGACGTGAGCGTCGGGAGCACGACGAACAGCGCCGCCTCGGGCATGACGAACGGCGTGCCGACGAGGAAGTAGAGCACGATCCCGAGCAGCACGGTGGTGAGCACGTTCAGCCGCCACACGGTGCCGAGCACCGCGGCGACCGTGCCGACCGCGAGGCCGGCGACCGCTGCGAGCAGGAAGTCCAGGCCGCCGAAGCTCGTCTTGTAACCGGCGATCGCAAGCAGCGACAGCACCGACAGCACGCCGAGGTCGGCGAGCGCGGAACGCGGGATGCGGGTCATGGTCGCACCCTCCTCACGAGGCGCGAGAGCTCGTCGACCCCGCCCACGGTGACGACGATCGACTCGCCGACGCGCGTGATGCGCGACGCCGCGCCGAGCTCGGCGCGGAACACGAGCACCTGCGTGTCGGACCCGAACACGGTCTCGACCGCGCGGAATTCGGCGAGCGGAGCCCGCGA
>DASTQT010000448.1:0-6177 GCA_035761605.1 Agromyces sp.
GACGAGGCCGAGCACGCGATCCACGCGCTCGCGCCGTTCGACCTCGAGTACGTCGAGCAGCCGTGCCCGACCGTCGAGGAGCTCGCCGAGATCCGCACGCGCACGAAGTACATGGGCATCCCGATCGCCGCCGACGAGAGCGTGCGCCGCGCCGACGACCCCCTCGCGGTCGCGGCGGCCGGAGCCGCCGACCTGCTCGTCATCAAGGCCGCGCCCCTGGGCGGCATCCGTCGCGCCCTCGACATCGTCGACCGCGCGGGCCTGCCCGTCGTGGTCTCGAGCGCCCTCGACACGAGCATCGGCCTCGCGATGGGCGCGCACCTGGCGGCATCCGTCCGCAACCTCGACTACGACTGCGGGCTCGGCACCGCGTCGCTGCTGGCGGCGGATGTCACGCGCGACCCGCTCCTCCCCCGCGACGGCGCGATCGACGTGCGCCGCGTCGATCCCGACCCTGCGCTGCTCGACCGGTACGCCGCCGACCCGGAGCGCACCGCCTGGTGGATCGCGCGCCTCGAGCGCTGCCACGCACGGCTCGCGACGCAGGCCGAGTCCGACCGCGACTGATCCGGCCGGCACCGACGCCATCACCGTGTGGCAGCCGACACCGTTTCGAGATCGCTCGTGTCGAACCTGCCTCACATGAGGCCGCGTTGACACGTGCCGGCTGGATGTGGGATTCGACCTGAGCCATCCGGACCTCCGAGTCGAACCCGCCTCATGTGAAGCGGATTCGACATGACCCATCCGGTTGCCATGCCGGCGAGCGCCGCCGAGCCTGCCGCGCGGCCGGCCGGCCTGCGGAAGGCCGGCGCCTGTCAAGTCCCCAGCTTTGGGCATTCAGTAACGGGGACGAGTCTCCGGTAGTCAGGGTGAGCACGGATGTCTCGCGTCGACGAAGACGCGACCGTGGGAGGCGCGTGCGATGACGCGCGCGACTCGCTGATCACACGGAGGAACCAGATGTTCAGAAGGACCCTGACCAACATCGGCGCGGGTGTCGCGCTCGCCGCCGCGGGCGTGCTCGCCACGGGCGCCGCCGCCTACGCGCACGAGTGCTACAACGCGAACCGTTCCGACCAGGGCAATACGGGCGCGGGGAACTCGCAGGCGTGGTACACGCTCGTCGTCGCGGACGCGCTCGCCGGGGAGCTGCCGCCCGACCTGGCGGAGTGCGTGCTCACCGAGTACACGAACGCCGGGGGGCCGGCCTCCTTCACCGTCATGGTGAAGGGCGCGCAGGGCCAGGGCGGCACGATCGCGTCGAACAACCCGCACGTCGAGAAGACGGGCGACGGCTCGGGCATCGACACCATCTTCGGTGCCTACGGGGACGCCATCGGTGGCGCGTACGCGGCCTGCGGCCTCGGCTGACGCCATCGGACAAGACGCCGAAGAGGGTCCGGGCGGAGCGGCGCACACCCGCTCCGCCCGGACCTGTTCAGGCGCCGCCGCGAACGGCGCGCCTCACCACAGCACCACCAGCGCCGGGACCGACTGCGAGCCGGCGAATCCGTCGCCGCCGCCGAACGACACCTGCACCCAGTGGGCACCGGCGCCGAGCTTCGGCAGCTTCACGCTGAACCCGCCGCGGTCGCGCGACTCGATCGCCTCGGTCGCGACGACCTCGCCGTCGACCAGCACCGAGACGGTGCCGACCGGGCGCGAACCGTCGAGCGCGGTCACCGAACCCGACACGCTGAGCGTGCTGCCCGCCTTCGCGACCGCCTTGTTCGGCGCCGCGAGCGTCACCGTGGCGACGCCGGCCGGCTCCTGCTCGTCGACGAGCACCGCCGCGGTGCGTGCCGGCAGCGTGAGCGTGCCGGACGCGGCATCCCACGACGTGCCCTTCACGACCTCGTCGGCACCGCCGGCCTGCACCTCGTTGAGCGCGAAGTCGCGGCCCGCGAGCCCGTCGACCTGCTCGGTGATCGCCTCGGGCGACGCGTTGAACACGACCATCGCACCCTCGAGCTCCTCGTCGACGTCCTCGCCGACGAGGTCGTCGATGAGCATCACGATGAGGCCGTCCGTGGCATCCGTTCCGCTGTTCGGGAACGACACCTTCTGCTCGATGAGCTCGGCCGAACCCAGCTGCAGCAGATCCACCGACGAGCGCACCCGCAGCAGGTCGAGGGCGGATGCCTCGGCCGCGGCGATGTCGGACGCCCCGGGCTTCAGCGCCGGGTCGGCCAGCAGCGGCGCCATGAACTCCCAGTGGTCCTCGTTGTCGGACTTCATGGGCAGGCCCGAGCCGAAGGTCGACTCCTGGCCGGTCCAGTCGATCCGGTTGAACCAGTCACCGGAGTTGTAGCTGTTGCGGTCGAGTGACTTCGAGCGCAGCAGTTCGGTGCCGGCGTGCCAGAACGACGGCGTCTGCGAGAACGTCACGGTCGCGAGCGAGAGCGTGTTCATGCGGATGCGGTCGGCCATCGACGTGTCGGTCGGCAGCTTGAACACGCCGAGGTCGTACAGCGTCTCGTTGTCGTGCGCGTCGACGTAGTTGATGACCTCGTCGGGCTGCTCGGCATACCCGGCGGGGGCGCCGTTGTAGTCGACCTCGGCTCCGGACTTCACGACGCCGTCGTGGCCGGTGAACTCGAAGTCGCGGAGGTTGCCCGCCAGGCCGATCTTCACCAGGTCGGTCTGCTGGCCGAGGTCGCGGATGCCCTCACGCGTGGGCATGCCGTTCGGCTCGCCCGCGAGACCCGTGCCGAAGCCCTGCTCGAACTTCGAGTCGCCCGCGACCGGGCTTCCGCCGTGCACACCGTCGCGAAGACGGTCGTTGAACGTGCCGATCCCCGTGTCGCCGAGCTGGCCCTGCGTGGCCTGCTCGAACCGCGCGTTGTTCGCGACCTCGCCGAAGTTCCAGCCCTCGCCGTACAGGTACACCTTCGACCCGTCGACGCCGTCCTCGGCGAGCGTGAGCTCGTCGAGCGCGGCACGCACGGCCAGCATGTTGTCCTTCGAGTGGTGGCCCATCAGGTCGAAGCGGAACCCGTCCACCTTGTACTCCTTCGCCCAGAGCACGACCGAGTCGACCATGAGCTTCTCGGCGACGGCGTGCTCGGTCGCCACGTTCTGGCAGCACGTCGAGGTCTCGACGCCGCCGTTCGCGTTGAGCCGCTGGTAGTAGCCGGGCACGACCTGGTCGAGCACCGACTTGCCCCCCTGGCCGGATGCCGCGGTGTGGTTGTAGACCTCGTCGAGCACGACCTGCAGGCCGGTGGCGTGCAGGGCGCCGACCATCTCGCGGAACTCGGCGACGCGGGCGCCGCCCTCCGGGTCCACCGCGTAGGAGCCCTCGGGCGCCTGGAAGTGGAACGGGTCGTAGCCCCAGTTGAAGCCGTCGAGGTCGCGGATGGCGTTGATGCACGCCTGCTGCTCCTCCGACGCCGGACCGAACGTCGCGAGGTCGCAGGCGGGCGTCGCCTGCAGGGAGCGCTGCTCCTCGATGGTCGCGATGTCGAACGTGGGCAGCAGGTGCACCGTGTTGATGCCGGCGTCGGCGAGCTCGCGCAGCTGGGCGGTGCCTGCGCTCTCGCGAGTGAACGCCCGGTACGTGCCGCGCTCGGCCTCGGGCACCGTCTCGTCGGTGATCGAGAAGTCGCGCACGTGCAGCTCGTAGATCGCGCGGTCGACCGCGCGCTCGACGACGGGCGCCGGCGTCTCGGTCCACTGCTCGGGCGCGAGCGACGGGTCGTCGAGGTCGACGACGACGGTCCGTGCCGAGTTCACGGTGAGCGCGACCGAGTACGGGTCGGTCACCGAGTTCGCCTCGATCTCGCCCGTGGTGGGGGCGAAGACCTCGACGAGCCAGCGGTACTCGCTGCCGCTTCCGATCGCGCCATCCGCCACCGACCAGGCACCGGATGCCGCGTCGAACGTCGCGGGCAGCACCTGCGGGTCGCCGGTCGCGCCGGCCTCCCACAGCTGCAGCGACACCGACTGCGCGGTCGGCGCCCACACCGTGAGCGTCGGCTGGTCGCCGTCGAACGAGGTGCCGAGCGCAGCGGATGCCACGCCCTCGGCGTAGAGGTCGTCGAGCACGCCCGGCAGCTGCACGCCGGTGAATGCGGTCAGCTCCTGCTGGTCGAGCCCTGTCGAGACCCGCTGCGCGACCTGCAGCTCCTCGGTGAGGAGCCCGGCGATCGCGTCGCGGTCGAGCCCGACCGGGCGCAGCGCCACGTAGCTCGCGAGGTGCGGGAACTTCGCTGCGAGCTCCTCGCCGATTCCGGCCGGGTCGTGCTCGAGCTCGACCGGCTCGCCGCCGCCCGTCACGGCGCCGTCGGCGACCGCGAGCCCGGCGTCGGCCGAGTGCTCCAGCGTCCACGTGACATCCGCCGGCAGCGCGCCGCCGAGCAGCGACTGCGGCCAGGCGAGCGTGTCGGCGTCGAGCCAGTAGGCGCGCTGTGCACCGGTCCCGGCGAGCGGCGGGTCGGCGACCTCGACTGTCAGCAGGTGCGTGGCGAGCGTGTACCGGAACGTCACGAGCTCACCCTCGGTCGCGCTGAACGAGATGTTCCCGCCGTTCCGCACGCCGTCGGCGCCGTAGTTCTCGTCCCACGAGAGGCCGTGCGCGACCTTCAGCTCGTAGTTCCCGGTCGGCAGGCCGGACGTGGCGAACTCGTACACGCCGTCCTTGTCGCCGTCCTGCGCGAAGGTGACCATGCAGTCGGGCGCCCAGTCGCCGGGGCAGCCGAGCTCCGACTGCAGGTTGCCGGGCAGGGTCACGATCGGACCCTCGGCGGTCGACGAGAACACCTTGGTGCGCGGGTCCCAGTAGAACGTGACGGCCTTCGTGCCATCCGTCGTGTAGGTGACGTTCGAGCCGTCCTGCACGCCGTTCGCGCCGTAGTTCAGCGACCACGAACCGTTGATCGCGACCTTGTACTCGTACGAGCCGGCCGGGATCTGGAACGTGCCGGCGTAGATGCCGTCGGCCCGCTTCGTGAGCTTCGCGGCCTCGCAGCCCGGAGCCCAGTCGCCCGCGCAGCCCATCTCGGAGTTGTGGCTGCCCGGAACCGTCACGAGGCCGATCTCGGGCTCGGGCTCCTCCTCGACGACGAGGTTCACGGCGTTGCCGACCGACGCGTACGTCGACGCGGCGGCGCGCTGCCCCGCGGCATCCGTCGAGATCGCGCGGTACTCGACGAGCGTGCCCGCGGCCAGGCCGGCGGTGTCGTGGAAGACCCGCGGCGTGGTGTCCTCGGCGGTGCCGAGCGGCGTCCACTCATCGGAGCCGGCCACGCGCCACGCGAAGCTCGTCTCCTGCCAGGTCGAGTCGGCCACGTCGGCCGAGACCGGGGTCACGCCCGTGACGCCGGCGCCCGCGGCGGGCACGTCGACGGCGA
Source organism: Agromyces sp. (assembly GCA_035761605.1). Taxonomy (GTDB): domain Bacteria; phylum Actinomycetota; class Actinomycetes; order Actinomycetales; family Microbacteriaceae; genus Agromyces. The sequence continues at coordinate 5,355 of DASTQT010000448.1, forward strand.
TGGCGGATGCCGCATCGGGCGCGGTCACCTGGCGGTCGGCGCGCAGCACGACCGCACCCAGGGCGGGCACGCTGACGGATGCCACGCCCTCCGCGTTCGCGGTGACGCCGGGGGCGTCGGTGCCGTACAGCGGCGCGAAGACGCCGCCGGCGGTGAGGGTCGTCACGTCGACCGTCTTCGGCTCGTTCGCGTTGTTCACGGCGACGAGGTACTCGACCTTCTCGCCGCGGTCGACGCGGCTGAACGCGTACACGCCCGCGCCATCCGTCACGTACCGCTCGATCTGGGCGCCCTGGTCGAGGGCCGGGTGCGCGTCGCGCAGCTCGGCGAGCGCCGCGATGTGCCCGTAGAGGGGCGCGTCGGTGCCGTAGCGGTCGACGCTGCCGGCGTTCTCACCGGTGATGAGCGGCTGGTTCACGTACTCGGCGACCTCGCTCGCGAAGAGCGTCTGGCGCGAGTCCTTGTCGCCGCCGGTGCCCGCGAAGCCCTGCTCGTCGCCGTAGTAGACCACCGGCTGGCCGCGCGTGAGGTACATGAGCTCGTGCGCGAGCTCGTCGCGCTGGAGCGCGCTGCCCGTGTTGGCGAGCATGTAGCCCACGCGGCCCATGTCGTGGTTGCCGAGGAACGTCGGCAGGGCCGTCGCCGACGAGTCGGGCGTCGTGTAGTAGTCGTCGCCCGCGAACAGCGACTGCAGGTTCCTCGCCGAGTTGCCCGACGCGTAGCTCACGGCCTGGGACTGGAACGTGAAGTCGAGCACCGAGTTCATGTCGGTGTTGCGCACGTACGGCGAGAGCTTCACAGGGTCGGCGTCGTAGACCTCGCC
>DASTQT010000449.1:0-7117 GCA_035761605.1 Agromyces sp.
AGTGCGGAGAGCCGAAGCTCACCGCCTCGGTCGCCTCGGGCATGCCGAGCGCGAGCTCACGCACCTCGTCCCATCCGATCATGCGCGTCACGCTACGCCGCGGGCCGGAGTGGAACAACGGGTCGTGCGCGGAGGTTGGGGTCACCATGAGCCTCCCGAACTCGATGCACGCGGTCGCCGCGACCGGAACCGTCCCCCTCGACGATGAGCGCGCGCTCGCCGACGTCGAGCTGCCGCTGCCCGAGCTGCGCCCCCGCGACGTGCTCGTCGAGATCGCCGCGGTCTCGGTGAACCCGGTCGACGTGAAGACGCGCATGCGGCGCGCCGCCGACGCACCGGCGCTCGTGCTCGGGTACGACGCCGCCGGCACGGTCGTCGCCGTCGGCCCCGAGGTGACGATGTTCGCGCCGGGCGACGAGGTGTACCACGCCGGCGTGATCAACCGGCAGGGCACGAACGCCGAGTACCACGCGGTCGACGAACGGCTCGTTGGACGCAAGCCGGCGAACCTGTCGATGGCCGAGGCCGCGGCGATGCCCCTCACGACCATCACCGCGTGGGAGTCGCTGTTCGACCGGTTCCGGCTCACGGCCGACAGCGAGGGCACGCTGCTCGCCGTCGCGGCCGCCGGCGGCGTCGGATCGGTGCTCACCCAGCTCGCGACGACCCTCACCGGCGTCACGGTGATCGGCACCGCCTCGCGCCCCGAGACGCAGGACTGGGTGCGCCGGATGGGCGCGCAGCACGTCGTCGACCACCACGGCGACCTCGCGGCATCCGTTCGCGCCGTCGCCCCCGACGGAATCGACCGCGTGTTCACGCCCTCGACCGGCGGCCGGCTGGCGGTGTACGCCGACCTGCTCCGGCCGTTCGGACAGATCGTCGCGATCGACGAGGACCCCGACATGGACGTGCGCGTGCTGAAGCAGAAGAGCATCGCGTGGCTCTGGGAGTCGATGTTCACGCGCGGCGTCTTCGAGACGCCCGACATGATCGGCCAGCACGACCTGCTCGACGCGGCGTCCGCCCTCTTCGAGGACGGGCGGCTGCGATCGACGCTCACGCGCGAGATCGCGGGGATCGGTGCCGTGGGCGTGCGCGAGGCGCACGCGCTCGTGGCATCCGGTCGCAGCATCGGCAAGGTCGTGCTGACGCGCTGATCCGCTGAGCCGCTGAGCCCGGTCGGGCGCGGCCGCGACCGCGGTGCGGGCGATGTCGGATGGCGCGGCTAGCGTGGTCTCGACGACGCCGGCGGAAGGAGCCCGATGTACCTGGTAGGCGGCTCCGTGGTCACGAGCGCGAGCGACCTGAAGAAGGCCTCCGACTGCGAGTTCGCGTTCCTTCGCGAACTCGACGTCAAGCTCGGCCGCGAGACGCTGTTCGAGCCGGTGACGGATGCCATGCTCGAGCGCGCCGGGCGGCTCGGCGACGCGCACGAGGTCCGGGTGCTCGAGCGCTACCGCGAGGAGTTCGGCGACGGCGTCGTCGAGATCGACCGGCCCGACCTGCGCGATCCCGACCAGCTCGCCGCGGCCGTCGCCGCGACGCGCGAGGCCTTCGCCTCGGGCGCGCCCGTGGTGTTCCAGGCGACGTTCGTCGACGACGGGTTCGTGGGGTTCGCCGACTTCATCGTGCGGCAGCCCGACGGCCGCTACCTCGTACAGGATTCCAAGCTCGCGCGTCGCGCGCGGGTGACCGCGCTGCTGCAGCTCGCGGCGTATGCGACGCAGCTCGACCGGCTCGCCATCCCGCGCGCCGACAGCGTCGAGCTGCTGCTCGGCGACGGCACGACGAGCTCGCACCGCCTCGACGACATCGAACCCGTCTACCTGCTCCGACGCGACCGGCTGCGACACCTCGTCGACGAGCGGGTCGCGGCCGACGGGCCCGTGGAATGGGGCGACCCCCGGTACACGCTCGACGGGCGGTGCCCCACGTGCGACCTCGAGGTGCAGGCGAGCCGCGACCTGCTGCTCGTCGCCGGCCTCCGGATCACCCAGCGGGCGCACTTCATCGACGCCGGCATCACGACGATCGACGAGCTCGCCGCGTCGTCCGGGCCTGTCGACGGCGTGCTCGACGCGACGCTCGAGGGGCTGCGGGTCCAGGCGCGGCTGCAGCTCGCGGCCGAGGCGAACGAGCTCGAGGCCGAGGCATCCGGGAGCCGTGCAGCCGACGATCCGCCCCTGCCGCCGCCCGTCGAGGTGCGCGAGCCGGGTGCGCTCGCCGCGATCCCCGAGCCCGACGCGGGCGACCTGTTCTTCGACTTCGAGGGCGATCCGCTCTACACCGAGGGGCCCGCGACCGACTGGGGCCTCGACTACCTGTTCGGCATGATCGACACCGCCGAGGAGTTCACGCCGATCTGGGCGCACTCCTTCGCGGAGGAGCGCGAGGCGCTGCTCCAGTTCCTCGCGTTCGTGAAGGAACGCCGGGAGCGGCATCCGAACCTGCACATCTATCACTACGCCAGCTACGAGCGCACGCACCTCACCTCGATCGCCGCGCGCCACGGGGTCGGCGAGGCCGAGGTCGACCAGCTGCTCGCCGACGGCGTGCTCGTCGACCTCTACCCGATCGTCAAGCGCGCCGTGCGGGTCGGCAGCCGCTCCTATTCGATCAAGAAGCTCGAGCCCCTCTACATGGGCGATCGGCTGCGCGAGGCCGACGTGAAGTCGGGCGGCGATTCGATCCTCGAGTACGTGCGGGCGCGCGAACTGCTCGCGACCGGCGGCGAGGACCCGGCGACCGGGCTCTCGGGTGCCGCCGCGGCGCAGGTCGTGCTCGACGATCTCGCCGAGTACAACGAGTACGACTGCGTCTCGACGCTGCGCCTGCGCGACTGGCTGCTGGGGCTGGCCCGCGAGCGCGGCGTCGCGCCGGTGCCCGCGCTGCTGCTCGCCGAGCCGACCGGCAAGCACTACGCGGCCAGCCCGCTCGCCGTCGAGCTCGACCGGCTCGCCGGCCCGGCCGACGAGCGACGCGACGACGCCGACCGCACCGCGCTCGCGCTGGCCGCCGCCGCGATCGACTACCACGACCGCGAACTCAAGACCTTCTGGTGGGGGCACTTCTTCCGCGTCGAGCAGCCGCTCGAGGCGTGGGAGGACCACCGCGACGTGCTCGTCGTCGACCCCGCCCGCACGGTCGTGACGCAGGACTGGTACCGCGAGGGGCGCCAGCAGCAGGATCGCCGCGAGGTGCTGCTGCGCGGCCGCGTCGCGCCGGGTTCGCGGTTCAGCCCCGGCGCCGACCTGTACCTGCTCTACGAATGGCCTGCTCCATTCCCGTCGTCGACCCGCCGTCCCGGGTCGCGCGCGTCCACCCGGGCGACCGTGGTCGAGGCGACCGCCGACGGCATCCTCGTCGCCGAGCGGTCCGTCGCGGGCGAGACCTGGCGCGAACTGCCGGCCGCGCTCGTGCCGGGCAATCCGCCGCCCGCCGGTCGGCAGAAGGATGCGATCGCCGAATGGGCCCGCCCGCTCGTCGAGCGGCACCCCGGCTGGCCGAGGGATGCGGCGGTCGACCTGCTGCGGCGCATCCCGCCGCGCACGCGCTCGGGCTCGCTCGCACCGCTGCCCGACCACGAGTACGTCGGCTCCGTCGTGCGCTCGCTCGGCGACCTCGACGACTCCTACCTCGCCGTGCAGGGCCCGCCCGGCACCGGCAAGACCTATGTCGCCTCGCGCGTGATCGCGCGCCTCGTCGGCCACCACGGGTGGAAGGTCGGCGTCGTCGCCCAGTCGCACGCGGTCGTCGAGCACCTGCTCGACGCGGTCGTCGCCGCCGGCCTCGACCCGCGGCTCATCGCGAAGGCGCCCAAGGACCGCGACGACACCACCGAGCGCGGCTGGACCGCGATCGAGAAGGACGGCGCGTCCGCGTTCATCGCCGCGCACCAGGCGACCGGGCTCGTCTACGGCGGCACCGCGTGGGACTTCGCCAACGCCGACCGCGTCGGCCGCCGCGCGCTCGACCTGCTCGTCGTCGACGAGGCCGGGCAGTTCTCGCTCGCGTCGACCATCGCCGCCTCGGTCGCCGCGCGACGCCTGCTGCTCCTCGGCGACCCGCAGCAGCTCCCCCAGGTCAGCCAGGGCACGCACCCCGAGCCGGTCGACATGTCGGCGCTCGGCTGGATCGCCGACGGACACGACGTGCTGCCGCCCGAGCTCGGCTACTTCCTCGCCGAGAGCCGGCGCATGCACCCCGCACTCGCGGCGCCGGTCTCGCGGCTCTCGTACGAGGGCGAGCTCGAGTCGCACGCGTGCGCCGCGCTCCGCGAGATCGACGGCGTCGAGCCCGGCCTGACCCCTGTTCCGGTCGAGCACGAGGGCAACACGACCGACTCGGTCGAGGAGGCGCTCGAGGTCGTCCGCATCGTCCGTTCGGTCCTCGGCCGGTCGTACACCGACACGACCGACGGGGCCGAGGGGCCGACGCGTGCGGAGGCCCGGCCGCTCGCCCAGGCCGACGTCATCGTCGTCACGCCGTACAACGCCCAGCTGACGCTCGTGCGGGCCGAACTCGACCGCGCGGGCTACCGCGACGTCCCGGTCGGCACGGTCGACAAGTTCCAGGGCCAGGAGGCCGCGGTCGCCATCGTCTCGCTCGCGGCCTCGTCGGCCGCCGCAGCCCCGCGCGGCGTCGAGTTCCTGCTGCTGAAGAACCGGCTCAACGTCGCGATCTCGCGCGCGAAGGTCGCCGCGTTCCTCGTGTACTCCCCCGGCCTGCTCGACGCGCTGCCGCGCACGCCGCAGGGGGTCGCGCAGCTGAGCGCGTTCGCACGGCTCGTCGGGGTGGAGTTGCCGGCCCTCGATCGGGCGACAGCGGGCGCCGGGGCCGGGGCCGGGGCCGGGGCCGGCGCCGGGGCCGGGGCCGCCGCTGCGATCGCGGATGGTGCGTTCGCGACATCCGCCGAACCTGCGCCCACGCAAGCCTGACCTCGGGTCCGCCACCTGCCGACGCGGCACCGCGACGCGACCGGTCGGACTCCCGCGCGATCAGGCTCCGGCGATCTGCGCGACCGCCTTGTCGATGCGGCGCTGTCGCGTCTCGGCGGCCTTCGCCTGCTCGATCGCGGTCACGTGCGCCTTCTTGTGGCTCGGTGCGAGCCGCTCCCACGCATCGCGAGCCCCGGCCGCGTCGAGCGCCGCCGCGAAGTCGTCCGGCGGTTCGACCGTCCGGGGCGCCGTGTCGAGCTCGAGGTCGACCACGATCGCGTCGCCACCGCCCAGTCCCGTCGCCGCACGCTTGTCCGAGCTGAACGGGATCAGGAACTTCCCGCCCATCGGCGCGATCGTGCTGCGGTACTCGAACCCGTTGACCGTGACCACCACGGGCGGTCGCTTGCCCGCGCCGAGCGCCTCGACCAACTCGGCCGGCACCTCGATGCCCGTGTTCCGCTCGCCGGTCAGCAGCAGTTCCGTCTCGAAGCGCATGCCGGGAGTCTGCCACCGACCACCGGAGCACGGAAGCACGGAAGTCTGGGAATACCGCACAGGGGCGCTGCGTAGGGTACCGAGGTGACTTCCCCCACCGATCTCGCCCCTGCCCGCATCACGATGTACGGCGCCGCGTGGTGCGGCGACTGCCGCCGCTCGAAGGCGCTGCTCGACCGCCGCGGCGTCGACTACGAGTACGTCGACCTCGAGGTCGTCATCGAGGGCGCCGAGCGCGCGAAGGCGATCTCGGGCCGCACGCAGATCCCCGTGGTCGTGTTCCCCGACGGCACGCACTTCACCGAGCCGACCGACGCCGAGCTCGGCGCGAAGCTCGACGAGGTCGAGCAGCAGGAGGACGGCGCCGCGGCCTGAGCCGCGGTCAGCGGAGCGCGGGGATGACCTCGCGCTCGTAGAGCTCGAGCCCCGTGCGGTCGTAGGCGAGCTCGGGCATGTAGTGGATCGCGTAACCGAGTCCGCGCCGCTTCATGTCGAGCAACCGCTCCGTGACCTGCTCGACCGTGCCGACCGCGATCGCCGACGGGCTGCGGTAGTCGTGCATGAACCGGCGGGTCGCGGCGGGACCGAGGTAGGGCGCGACCCGCGCCTCGAGTCGCTCCAGCCGCGCCGCGACATCCGCTTCGTTCTCGCCGACCACGGTGTTGAAGTTCGAGCTCCGCACGATGGTGTCGAAGTCGCGGCCGAGCCGATCGGTGTGCCCGTGCAGCACCTCGCTCTTGTGGCTGAACTCGTCGGGGCTGCCGTAGAAGTTGGTGTACGCGGCGTACTTCGCCGCGATCCTCAGCGTGACCTTCTCGCCGCCGCCCGCGACCCACATCGGGATGCCGCCGGCCTGCAGCGGCTGGGGCCGGACGATCGCGTCGTCGACGCGGTAGAACTCGCCGTCGAGGCTCGCGCGTCCGGTGGTCCACGCCTGGTGCATGATCTCGACGCCCTCGCGCAGCATGCGGAGCCGTTCGGGCGCGTCGGGGAACCCGTAGCCGTACGCGCGCCACTCGTGCTCGTACCATCCGGCGCCGATGCCCATCTCGAGCCGGCCGCCCGAGATCACGTCGACGGTCGCCGCCGCCTTCGCCAGGTACGCGGGGTTGCGGTACGCCATGCACGTGCACATCTGGCCGAGGCGCACGCGCGAGGTCGACGCCGCGTACGCCGACATGAGCGACCACGCCTCGTGCGTGGCCTCGGTCTCGCTCGCGACCGGCACGGTGTGGAAGTGGTCGTACACCCAGATGGACTCCCAACCCGAGTCCGGCGCGTCGGCCGACTCGGCGAGGGAGCGCATGACCTCCCAGTGGTCGGCCGGCTCGATGCCGACGAGATCATGACGCCAACCCTGGGGAACGAACATTCCGAATCGCATGCGCTCCAGCCTAGGGCCGGAGACGCCACCCAGAAAGCGCTTCCCGGCTGCCGCCCGAGAACGCGGGATCACGCCGGAGAATCAGCGCCAGCCCTGAGGACGCCGACGCCGCGCATCCGTAGCTTCGGTTGAATGACGACCCCCACGCACTGCGATTTCTCGCCGCACGACTTCAGCGCGACCGCCATGCGCACCTCCGACGGACGGCTCGTTCAGGTCAGCGGGTCGGGTCTCTGCCCGACCGCCGGCTGGGAACTGCGTCTGGTCGCCGCGGGACGTGGCGGCCTGCCGCACC
>DASTQT010000450.1:0-2939 GCA_035761605.1 Agromyces sp.
TTGACGAGCGACGCCGCGTGCTCGCCGATGAGCTGCTTGGGCACGACGGACGCTGCGAGCGCCTCCTCGAAGCTCGGCTCGCGCTCGGGCCGCGACTCGGCCGAGGGGCCCGCACCCGTGGGTACCGCGCCGCCGTGCACGCGGCGCACGAGGCCCTCGCGTTCGAGGGCGTCGAGGTCGGCGCGCGCGGTGACGGGCGTGACGCCGAACGACTCGCTGAGCTCGACGACCCGGACGAAGCCGCGCTCGGTGACGAGGTCGGCGGTGAGCGAGCGGCGCCGCGACGCGTCGCGTGGCATCGACGAGAGCCCCGCGGCCGCCCTGGCGACCGCGGGGCTCTCGTTCGACAGGTCGAGATCGTCCACCCCGCCATCTTCGCCTGCACAACTCGACTTTGCAATACGAAACCGACTTGTTTCTCAAACGAAAACGTCGTACCGTAGCGCCGTGCACCAGACCGAACCCGGAATCCTCGACCCGCGCATCGCGGTGCGCCGCTCGACGCTCGCCGACGGGCGCGAGCTCATCTACTACGACGACGCCGACACCGTCCTGCCCGCCGAGCGCGCGCTCGACCCGCGCGCGCTCGATCCGCGCCCGGCGACGGCCGAGATGCGCCAGGACCCGCTGACGGGCGATTGGATCTCGATCGCCGCGGCCCGCCAGAATCGCGTGTTCCTCCCGCCGGCCGACGCCGATCCGCTCGCCCCGCAGACCGAGACCAACCCGTCCGAGATCCCGAGCCTGTACGACGTCGCCGTCTTCGAGAACCGCTCGCCCTCCTTCGGCCCCGGACTGCCCGAGTGGGGCGGGGCGGCGGCTGCCGCGGCATCCGCTTCATCCGCGCTCGACGAGGTGCGCAGCATCGGGATCGGGCGCACGCTGCCCTCGCACGGGCGCTGCGAGGTCGTCTGCTTCAGTCCCGAGCACGAGGGCTCGTTCGGCACGCAGTCGGTGTCCCGGGCGCGCACCGTCATCGAGGCCTGGGCGCACCGCACCGCGGCCCTCTCGGCGCTGCCCGGCGTGCAGCAGGTGTTCCCGTTCGAGAACCGCGGCCGCGACATCGGCGTGACGCTGCCCCACCCGCACGGTCAGATCTACGCGTACCCCTACGTCACGCCGCGCACAGAGCGACTGCTCGCCGCGATCGACGCGTACGGCCCGACGCTGCAGGCAGACGTGCTCGAGCGCGAGCGCGCCGGCGAGCGCGTGCTCATCGCGGGCGAGCACTGGACGGCCTACGTGCCGTTCGCCGCCCGCTGGCCGATCGAGGTGCACCTCGTGCCGCACCGCCACGTCCCCGACCTCGCCGCGACCGACGAGGCCGAGCGGTCCGAGCTCGCGTCCGTGTACCTCCGCCTGCTGCGCGGGCTCGACCGCGTCTACGACACCCCCACGCCGTACATCGCCGCCTGGCACCAGGCCCCGGTGCACGAGCGGCGCGACGAGGTGCGCCTCACGATGCAGCTGACCAGCCCGCGCCGCGCGGCCGAGCGGCTGAAGTACCTCGCCGGGTCCGAAGCCGCGATGGGCGCCTGGATCGGCGACGTTCCCCCCGAGACGCAGGCCGCGGCGCTGCGCCACGCGATCGAAGGAGTCGAGCTGTGACCGACCACGTGGCATCCGCCCAGCACGGGTTCGCCGAGCAGTACGGCCGGCGGCCCGCCGGGGTGTGGTCGGCGCCCGGACGGGTGAACCTCATCGGCGAGCACACCGACTACAACGACGGATTCGTGTTCCCGTTCGCGATCGACCGGCGCACCACGGTGGCGCTCGGCGACCGCGACGACCGGCTCGTGCGAGTGGCCTCCACCTTCTCGCCCGACGTGGTCGAGGTGCACCTCGACGAGCTCACGCCGGAGGCCGTCACTGGCTGGGCGGCCTACCCGCTCGGCGTCGTGTGGGCGCTCGGCGAGTCCGGCGCCGACCTGCAGCACGTCCGCGGCGTCGACCTGCACATCGACTCCGACGTGCCCGTCGGCGCCGGACTGTCGTCGTCGGCGGCGATCGAGTGCGCCGTCGCGCTCGCGCTCGACGAGCACTGGGGCCTCGGCTTCGACCGGCCCACGCTCGCCAAGGTCGGCCGGCTCGCCGAGAACCGCGTCGTGGGCGCGCCGACCGGCATCATGGACCAGTCGGCGTCGCTGCTCGGCGAGGCCGACTCGGGCGTGTTCCTCGACTGCCGCAGCCTCGACGCCGACGTCATCCCCCTCGGGTTCGCCGAGGCCGGGCTCTCGCTGCTCGTCATCGACACGCGCGTCAGCCACGCGCACGCGACCGGCGGCTACGCCGCGCGTCGTGCGTCGTGCGAGGCCGGAGCCCGCATCCTCGGTGCGGAGTCGCTCCGAGACGTGCGCGTCGACGACCTCGGGCGCGCCGAGGGACTGCTCGACGACGAGACGTTCCGCCGCGTCCGCCACGTCGTCACCGAGAACCAGCGCGTGCTCGACACCGTCCGCACGCTGCGCGAGCAGGGGCCGGGCGCCATCGGGCCGCTGCTCGACGCGTCGCACGTGTCGATGCGCGACGACTTCGAGATCTCGGTGCCCGAGCTCGACCTCGCCGTCGAGACCGCGCAGGCGAACGGCGCGATCGGCGCGCGCATGACCGGCGGCGGCTTCGGCGGCGCCGCGATCGCGCTCGTCGCCGACGACCTCCTGCCGGCCATCACGCGCCGGATCGCCGAGGCGTTCGCCGAGCGGGGCTTCCGCGAGCCGGCGATCTTCACCGTGCACGCCGCGCAGGGCGCCCGGCGCGACGCGTAGGCCGCGCTCAGGCGTCCCGCCGCCGCCATTCCTCCGCGAGGATCGCGTACGTGTACCCGTCGACCCAGCCGAGCTCGGCGTGCCACGAGTCGCCGACGCCGTGCTGCTCACGGCGCATGCCGAGCTTCTCGAGGAGCCGCACCGAGGCCAGGTTCTCGGCGAAGCAGCCGGCGG
>DASTQT010000451.1:0-3626 GCA_035761605.1 Agromyces sp.
GCGACGAAGTGGCCGAACAACGCGAGCGCGGCCAGCGGCAGCAGCGCCAGCACCACGAAACGGTCGACGAGCGGCTGGCCGGCGAACAGGCCGACGACCGCGGCGGCGAACGCGATGAGCGTCAGCTCGACCGAGTGGTACAGGCGGTGGAACGGCACGAACCGCGCCGCCCGCCGGAGCGTGGCGATCAGGCCGCCGCGCGGGGCGGTCTCGCCGTGGGTATCGGCGAGCTTCGGCAGCCCGGCGTTCGCCCGGGCGACGTGCACCATGTCGTTCAGGGCCTTGTTCAACACGATGACGAGCGCGAGCATCGCGCCGACCGTCGTCCAGAGGAAGTCGGCCGGGAACTCCAGCGGGTACGCCGCGGCTCGGATGCCGAGCGCGATCGGGATGAGCGCCTCGGTCGAGTAGTGGCCGACCTTGTCGAGGAAGACGCCGGCCGGGCTCGACGTGCGCCGCCAGCGGGCGACCTCGCCGTCGCAGCAGTCGACGAGCATCTGCAGCTGGCCGAGCACGACGGCGAGCAGCGCCCCCCAGATGCCGGGGATGAGCAGGGCTGCGGCCGTCGACCAGCCGACGAGGATCATGAGGCCGGTGACGCCGTTCGCCGAGATCCGGGTGCGCAGCAGCAGCCACGTGAGGTACGGCGAGAGGTTGCGCAGGTACAGCGACGCGGTCCAGTGCTCGGCGTTGCGCCGTCCGCGCACCTCGGGCGGCTGGGTCACGGCGCGGAGCTCTGCGATGCTCGTCGGCTTGCCGCGATCCGGCTCGGTCTGCGTCATGCTCACCTTCCCGTGTGGGTCGCGATGTTGCTCGTGAGCGACAGGTAGCCGAGCACGAAGCCGGTGCCCCAGGCCACGTGGATGCAGGGCAGTACCACGAGGAACCAGCCCGCGGCGCCCGGTCCCCGCCCGCGAGCGTACACGAGCGTCGCGACCACGACGAAGAGGAGGTACACGGCCGGCACGGCGAAGCCGATGAGCAGCCACGGCGGTGCGCCGAGGGCCAGTTGCACGAGGCCCGCGAGGCCGAGCAGCGTGCCGAGCACGACCCCGACGACCATCGCCGGTGGGACGAAGTAGCGGATGCCGTTGGCGGCGGGGAATCGCCGCGCGAGCTCGCCGCGCCACAGCCCGGTCGAGAACATCTGCCGGGCCAGCCGTTCGACGCTCGATCGGGGACGGTACGTGACCGCGAGGCGCGGCGTGAACCACACCGTGCCGCCCGTCTGCCGGAGGCGGCGGTTCAGCTCCCAGTCCTGCCCGCGCTTGATGGTTTCGTCGAAGAGGCCCACGCGCTCGAGCGCGCTCTTGCGGAACACCCCGAGGTAGACCGTCTCGACCGGGCCCTCCTTGCCGCCGACGTGGAAGGCCGAGCCGCCGAGGCCGACCGGGGTCGTGTAGGCGAGCGCGACCGCCCGCTCGAAGGGCGTCTCGCCGCGCGCATCCATGATGCCGCCCACGTTGTCGGCACCGGTGCGCACGAGCGTCTCGACCGCGAGCTGCGCGTAGTCGCGTGGCAGCATCGAGTGCGAGTCGACGCGGATGACGACCGGGTGCGTCGCGGCCCGGATGCCGATGTTCAGGCCCGCGGGCGTCGAGCCCACCTCGTTCTCCAGCACCCGGACGCGCGCGTCGCGTGCTGCGAGGTCGGCGACGAGCTCGGTCGTGCCGTCGATGGACGGCCCCAGCGCGATGAGCACCTCGACGGGGCCGTCGTAGTCCTGCTCGAGGATGGACTCGACCGCGGCCCGCACGTGCGACGCGTCGTTCAGGACGGGCATGACATAGGAGACGCCGATCGGCGGCGACAGGTCCGCCGGGTGGTGCTGCTCGGGCATGTTCCTCATTCGTGCACAGGGTCGATCGAGCCTAGCAGCCGGGTCCCGCGCGGCCGCCCGGCGGCACGGCGACGGGGGCCGGTCCCTGTCGGGTCCGGCCCCCGTCGGAGGGAGCGTGCGGGCCGGTCAGCCCTCGAAGGTGCCGAGCGTGACCGTCGCGGTCTGCGACTCGCCGTCGCGGGTGAAGGTGACCTCCGCCTCGGCGCCGCCGGGGAGCGCCCGGACCTGCGCGGTGAGGTCGGTCTGGTCGCTGATCGGGATGCCGTTCAGCGCCGTCACGACGTCGCCCGACTGGAGGCCCGCGGCCTCGGCCGCGCCGCCCGCGCTGACCTCGGAGATCAGGGCGCCGACGGTGTCGCTCTCGCCGCTCGCCTGGGCCGACGTGACCGTCGCCCCGAGCAGGCCGTGCGTGGCCGAGCCGTTCTCGATGATCTCCTCCGCCACGCGCTGGGCGAGGTTCGAGGGCACCGCGAAACCGACGCCGATGTTGCCGGCTTCGCCCGACGCGCCGCCGGTCGAGAGGATGGCGACGTTGATGCCGATGAGCCTGCCCTCGGAGTCGAGCAGCGCGCCGCCCGAGTTGCCCGGGTTGATCGCGGCATCCGTCTGGATGACCGGGATCGAGATGAGCCCGCCGCCCTGCGACTGCTCCTGGCCGGGCTCCTCGCCGTCGTAGTTCCAGAAGTCGAACGGGCTCTGCTGCGAATCCTCGCCCTGGTCCTGGCCGTCGTCGGGCGTCGTCGGCGCCGCGGACGACTCGACGTCGATGCTGCGGTTCAGCGCGCTCACGATGCCGTCGGTCACGGTGCCGGACAGGCCGAGCGGCGCGCCGATCGCGATCGCCGTGTCGCCCACGTTGAGCTCGTCGGAGTCGGCGAATTCGATCGGGGTGAGGCCCGAGGCATCCACGAGCTTGATGACCGCGAGGTCGCTCAGCGGGTCGGTGCCGACGAGCTCGGCCGAGTAGAGCCGCCCGTCGTCGGTCTTGACCTGGATGGTCGGGTCGCCCGTGGCGCCGTCGAGCGTGACGACGTGGGTGTTGGTCAGCACGTAGCCGTCCTCGGAGAGGATGACGCCGGAGCCCGTGCCCTGGCCCTGCCCGCCGGCGACCTCGATGGTCACGACGCTCGGGCTCGCCGATGCGGCGACCGCGGTGACCTGGTTCACCGACTCGGTGTCGTTGACGACGATGCGCTCGGCGCCCGAGGTGGTCTGGGTCGTCCCGTTGTCATCGCCGCCCACGACGAGCGCGGTGACGCCGGCACCCGACGCGCCGCCGATGAGCGCGGCGGCCACGATGGCGGCCGCGACGCCGAGGCCGACTCGGCGCTGCTTCGCCGGTGCGGGGGCCGGGGCCGGGGCAGCGGATGCCACGGCGGGTCCGCCGAACGCCGGCGGCACGGTGCCCGACCCGCCCGCGCTCGCATGGTGTTGCGGGGCGGTCGCCGCCGCGGCACCGGCGGCGGCGCCGGTGAGCGGGGTGGTCGGTGCGGTCTGCCCGGGCGCGGGTGCCGTCGCGGGCTCGTGGTGGTACTGCCCGGCGACGTAGGGCTGCGGCGCCTGGCCGGGCGTGTAGACGGTGCCCGTCGGGCGCGGCGCGTCGGCGGTCGGCTCGACCGGTGCCGGCGCAGCCGGTGCCGGTGCAGCCTCGGTCGGCGCAGCCGCTGCCGGCGCAGCCTGCGCGGCCTCGGGCTTCGTGGTCTCCGGGCGGGCCTCCGGATCGTGGTCGTGCCCGCCGGTGGTGGTGTCGGTCATCTGTCGCTCCCTTCCAGCGAAGCCAGCATCG
>DASTQT010000452.1:0-2664 GCA_035761605.1 Agromyces sp.
GGAGCGTCTCCTGGACGATGTCGTCGGCGCCGGCCGGATCGCCGGTCAGGTGCACCACGTACCGCCACACCGACGGCGCATGGGCGTCGTAGAGCGCCACGAGCCGTCGGTCCTCGTCCTGCGGCATCCGTCACCTCCCGCAGGTGAGAACGAGACGGGGGTCCATCGGGTTCACCGCCCGTGAACCGAGCCGGTGGCCGTCTCGTTGTCTCGGCATGGACGTCGCCGGCCTGCCCCTCCATCCGCTCATCGTGCACGCGGTGGTCGTGCTCACACCGCTCACGGTACTCGCCCTGCTCCTCGGCACGTTCTGGCCCGCCGCGCGGCGGCGCCTCGGCATCGTGACCCCGCTCGCCGCGCTCGTCGTGCTGGTGCTCGTGCCCATCACGGTGACTGCCGGACTCGCCCTCGCCGAGGCGATCGGACCGGTTCCTGCAGTGGAGCGACACCGTCAGCTGGGTGAGATGCTCCTGCCGTGGGCGATCGCGCTCTTCGGGATCGCGGCCGCGCAATGGGCCTGGTACCGCTGGGGCGACGCACGGGTGCGGGAGCGTTCACCGGGCGCGGCGCGCGCGACCGCGATCGTGATCGGCGCCGCGGCCGTCATCGTCGGGATCGGCGCGACAGCGATGATCGTCCTGATCGGCGATTCGGGTGCGCGGGCGGTGTGGGGCGGGATCGTGGGGTGAGGTTCGCCACCCCACGACCCCGCGCGTCACCGACCTACGCGAACGCCTCGATCGGCGGGCACGCGCAGACCAGGTTGCGGTCGCCGTACGCCTGGTCGATGCGGCGCACGGGCGCCCAGTACTTGTTGCGCACGAGCGAGTGCACCGGGTAGACGGCCTGCTCGCGGGTGTAGGGGTGTGTCCACTCCCCCGCGATGACCGACTCGGCCGTGTGCGGCGCGTTGCGCAGCGGGTTGTCGTCGGCCGGCCAGTCGCCGCGGCCGACCGCGTCGGCCTCGGCCTTGATCGCGATCATCGCCTCGACGAACCGGTCGAGCTCGGCCAGGTCCTCCGACTCGGTCGGCTCGACCATGAGCGTGCCCGCGACGGGGAACGACATGGTCGGCGCGTGGAAGCCGTAGTCGATGAGGCGCTTGGCGACGTCGTCGACGCTCACGCCGGTCTCGGCCGTGAGCGGGCGCAGGTCGAGGATGCACTCGTGCGCGACGAGCCCGTTCTCGCCCGTGTAGAGCACCGGGAAGTGGTCGCGCAGGCGCGCGGCGACGTAGTTCGCCGCGAGCACCGCGGTCGCCGTGGCCTGCTTGAGGCCCTCGGCACCCATCATGCGCACGTACGCCCACGAGATCGGCAGGATCGACGGGCTGCCGTACGGCGCCGCCGACACCGGTCCGCCGTCGTGGGTCACGCCGCCCGCGTGGTCGGCGCGCTGCGCCATCGGGTGACCCGGCAGGTGCGGCGCGAGGTGCGCCTTCGCCGCGACCGGGCCGACGCCCGGGCCGCCGCCGCCGTGCGGGATGCAGAACGTCTTGTGCAGGTTCAGGTGCGACACGTCGCCGCCGACGTCCCCGAACCGCGCGAAGCCGAGCAGCGCGTTGAGGTTCGCGCCGTCGATGTAGACCTGGCCGCCGGCATCGTGCACGGCCTGCGTGATGTCCTTCACGTCGTGCTCGTACACGCCGTGCGTCGACGGGTAGGTGATCATGAGCGCCGCGACGTGCTCGGCGTGGTCGGCGATCTTCGCGCGCAGGTCGTCGAGGTCGACGTTGCCGAGCTCGTCGCACGCCACCACGACGACGCGCATGCCCGCGAGCACCGCGGAGGCCGCGTTGGTGCCGTGCGCGCTCGACGGGATGAGGCACACGTCGCGCTCGGTGTCGCCGTTGGCGAGGTGGTAGCCGCGGATGGCGAGCAGGCCCGCGAGCTCGCCCTGGCTGCCCGCGTTCGGCTGGAGCGAGACGGTGTCGTAGCCGGTGACCTCGGCGAGCCAGCTCTCGAGCTGCTCGATGAGCCCGAGCGAGCCGCGCACGTCGGCCTCGGGCGCGAACGGGTGCAGGTTCGCGAACTCGGGCCAGGTGACGGCCTGCATCTCGGTCGCGGCGTTGAGCTTCATGGTGCACGAGCCGAGCGGGATCATGCCGCGGTCGAGCGCGTAGTCGCGGTCGGCGAGCGTCTTGAGGTACCGCATCATCTGCGTCTCGGAGTGGTGCGAGTTGAACACCGGGTGCTCGAGGTACGACGACGTGCGGCGCTGGCCCTCGGGCAGGCTCGCCGGCAGCTCGCGCAGCGAGACCTCGACGTCGGCGCGCTCGGGGAACCCGAAGGCCTCCATCACGAGGGACAGCTCGGTGGCCGTGGTGGTCTCGTCGACCGCGACGTGCACGGTCGCCTCATCGGCCTCCCACAGGTTCAGGCCGAGCTCGCGACCGCGCGCGACGACGTTCGCCGCCAGGCCGGGCACGTGCACGCGGATCGTGTCGAAGTACGACTCGTGCGCGAGCGTGAGGCCGAATCCGGTCAGCGCGTCGGCGAGCGCCCTCGCCTTCGCGGCGGTCGACACCGCGATGTGCCGGATGCCCCGGGGACCGTGGTACACCGCGTACATCGACGCCATCACGGCGAGCAGCACCTGCGCGGTGCAGATGTTCGACGTCGCCTTCTCGCGGCGGATGTGCTGCTCGCGCGCCTGGAGGCTGAG
>DASTQT010000453.1:0-6541 GCA_035761605.1 Agromyces sp.
CGAGGGGGACGGCGGGCGCCGGCCGGTACGCGATCACGACATGCGGTCCGGCCTCCGCGACGACGTCGTTGAGGACGGCCAGGTCGCCGAACGCGAGGTGCTGTGCATCGTCGACGAGCAGCACGACCCGGTCGGGCCCGACGGCGGTCCTGGCCGAGGGGTCCAGCCCGTGCACGACTTCGACGCCGCCGGCTCGCAACTCGTCGGCCATGCGCTCGAGCAGCGTCGACTTGCCCGAGCCGCCCGGACCGCTCACGCCGGCGATCACCCGGTCGGATCCGTCGAGGATCAGCCGGACGAGATCGGCTCCGTCCGGCCAGCCCACGATGGCGGACGGCTCTCGTCCGTCCGTGCGTCGCGATCCGCTCATGGCGTCGGCGTCGGGTCCGGTGCCGGTGCGGGGTCGGGTGCGGGTTCGGGTGCCGGCTCAGGTGCGGGTTCAGGGGCTGGTTCGGGTTCGGGTGCCGGCGCCGGATCGGGCGACGGTGAGGGACTCGGGTCGGGCGAGGGCTCGGGCGTCGGATCCGGCGCGGGCTGCGGCGATGGGTCCGGGGTCGGTTCCGGAGTCGGGCTCGGAGTCGGTTCCGGGGCGGGGTCCGGCGCCGGCTGCGGCGACGGCTCGGGCGACGGGCCGGTCTGGCCGGCGGGCTCCGGGCCGGCCGCGGTCGAGTCGGACGCCGACGACCCGTCCCCCGAGGTCGAGCCGGACGCAGGCGGGATCGCCGTGCTCTCGCTCGACTGACCCGACTTGAGCGGGCCTGCGGCTGGCGCGTCGGGCGTCGATTCGTCGGCGCGGGTGAACGGGTCGTCGAACGCCCTGGTCGGCGCGGGCGCCTGCTGCGGCGCGGCGCCGGTGACGTAGCGACCCTGCGGCACGCCGCTCTCGCCGTCGAGCGCGTTCGCTCCGTCGCCCTGGTCCTCCGGCTCGCCGCCGGCCCCGAGCGGGCTGATCGGGATGAGGACGGCGAGCACCGCTGCCACGACGCCCGCGAGCAGCGTCGCTCGCAACCCCAGCGACATGCGCTCGGTCGGCTCGCCTTCGGCTGATGCGATCGGTCGCACGGCGATCGGCGGCGCATCCGGTTCCGGCGAGGCGACCTGGACGGCGGCCTCGGCCGCAGCCGGCACTTCGACCGGTGCGAGCGCCCGTGCCGCGGCCGCGGCTGCGGCGCCGAGGCTGATCGTGGCCTTGGGGTCGGCGTCGATCGCGACCGGCAGTTCGAGTTCCGAGGAGATCAGCTGCGTCACCGCGGGGATCCGGGACGAGCCGCCGATGAGCAGCACAGCCGAGACGTCCTCCGTATCGACGTCGGCCTCCGCGATGGCGTCGCGGAGCGTGTCGAGCGTACGTCGCAGGTCGGCGGCGATCATCTGCTCGAACTCGGAGCGCACGAGTCGCACGCGCACGTGTGCGCCCGGGAGTGCGACCGGCACGGTGGTCTCGGAATCGAACGACAGCGCTTCCTTCGCGTCGGTGCATTCGCGCCGCACCCTCGAGAGCGCGAGTGCGAGCTCGGCGTCGTCCTCGGCGGGCTCGGCGAAGGCGTGGGCCGCTCGCATCCTGACGTGCTCGAAGACGACCTGGTCGAAGTCGGCCCCGCCGAGCCGCTCGAGTCCGCGCGGCGTGCCGACCAGCCGGAGGTCGCCCTCCCCGTCCCGGCGGAGCAGCGCGACGTCGAACGTCCCGCCGCCGAGGTCGTACACGGCGACCACCTGGTCCGCACCGACGTCGTGGTGCTCGAGGTAGTGCCGGCCGGCGGCCTCCGGTTCGCTCACGAGTTCGGCTTCGGCGAGCCCGACGCCGGCGAGGGCGCTCCGGACGAGGCCCAGGCGGTGCGCTCCCCAGGATGCGGGATGCGAGAGCGCGATGGCGGTCGGCGGTGCGCCCTCCTGCTCCTCGGCGCGCTCGACCACCCACTGGGCGAGGATGGCGAGGAGATCCTCCGGGGCCAGCTCGAGGTCGTCGACGATGATCGGCGTCTCGTCGCCGATGCGGCGCTTGAATTCGCGGACCACGCGTTCGGGCCGGTCGATCGCCCGCCGTTCGGCGGGCTCGCCGACCACGACCGCGCCGTCGTCGCCCAGGTAGACCACCGTCGGCACGGCCGACTTGCGCGTTCCGAGGTCGAGCGCGTCGTAGGTGAGCGCGCCGGTCCCGTCCCGCCGCCCGAGCGCCGCGGCGGTGTAGGTCGTTCCGATATCGATTCCGAGTACGTAGGAGTTCAAGGACTCGCCCCCCAACGCGTGGCATCGGCACCTTCGCCGTTCGAGTCCATGCCACGACCCGTCGAGTATTGCGCGGGGCCGAGCGGGCTGCAACCGGGTGTCCGGCCCCGCTTCGGGGTACAGGACGGCGCCCCCGGACGTCGATTCCCAGTATTTCGGGCGTGTTACGGGGGACACGCCGCCGACGGCCGCCAGACCCCCAGAACGGGGGCCAACCATCTCGGCGGTACCCCGTGATACTGGGTCACGATGAGGCGCGCGCCATGGGGGGTGGTGCTCGCGGCGCTCGGGGCCATCGCGCTCGCCGGGACCGTGAGCGGGTGCGGCATGTCCGTCTTCTTCCCCGTCGTCGACGAGTCCACGCCCACCGGCGAGGAGGTCGACGCCGCGCTCGAGCCGTACTACGGCCAGGTGATCCGCTGGGAGGACTGCGGCGAGTTCCAGTGCGCCACGGCGCTGGCGCCGTTGGATTGGGACGCCCCGCGGTCGGGCGAGATCGAGCTGGCGCTCATCCGGCAGCCCGCGCGGCACGAGCGCGAGGGCACGCTGCTCGTGAACCCGGGCGGCCCGGGCGTCTCCGGCTACGACGCCGTCGCGCGGTCGCTGGATCTGACCGCCACCGCGACCCTGCGGGACCGGTACGACATCGTCGGGTTCGACCCCCGCGGCGTCGGTCGCTCGACGGCCGTCGACTGCTATGACGACGCGGGCCTCGACCAGGTCGTCTTCGGGGTGCCGAACGGCGTGCGGGGCACGAACACGTGGCTGACGGCCCAGAACGAGCTCACGCATTCCCTCGGGCGGGCGTGCGCCCGGGAGAGCGGCGCGCTGCTCGAGAACGTCGACACCCTGAGCGCGGCGCGCGACCTCGACATGCTGCGCGCGGCCCTCGGCGAGGAGCAGCTCGACTACCTCGGCTACTCCTACGGCGCGTACCTCGGCACCGTGTACGCCGGGACGTTCCCGGCGCGGGTGGGCCGGATGGTGCTCGACGGCCCGATCGACCCGGCCATCGGCCAGTTCGAGATCGCGCTCGCGCAGGCGAAGGGCCTCGAGACGGCATTGCGGTCCTACCTCGCCACGTGCATGCCCGCCGCGACCTGTCCGTTCCAGGGCACCGCCGACGACGCGATGACGATCATCCGCGAGATGCTCGAGCTCGTCGGGAAGAACCCGATCCCGTCGACGGACGGCCGCGCACTGACATCCGACACCCTGCTCATCGCGATCGCGGCGCCCCTGTACGACCGGCAGACGTGGCCGGTGCTCGACCAGGTGCTCACGACCGTGGTGGCGGGTCAGGCCGAGTTCGCCCTGTCGATCGTGGACGGCTACTACGGCAGGACGCCCGAGGGTGCGTACACGAGCAACCTCTTCGAGGCCCTCCGCTCGATCACCTGCGCCGACTACCCGGCGCAGAACAACGTCGAGGTGATGAAGGAGCAGGCGCGGCAGCTGAACGCCGCCGCCCCGTACCTCGGCGTGTTCCTGACGTACGGCGACATGGCCTGCCTGTCGTGGCCGCACCATCCGGAACAGCCGCGTGCGCCGATCGCGGCACCGGGCGCGGCGCCCATCCTCGTGCTCGGCACGACGAACGACCCGTCGACGCCCTACGAATGGGCGGTCGCCGTCGGCACCCAGCTCGAGAGCGGCATCCTCGTCACGCGGGAGGGCGACGGGCACACGGCGTTCAACAAGGGCAACGCCTGCGTGGATGACACGGTGGAGCAGTACCTCGTCGACGGGGTCGTGCCGCCCGCCGACGTGACCTGCCCGCCCTGATCCGCCGGCGATTGACGGGCGGTGCGGGCGGCGGCAGGATCGGGGATGCGCGACGGCGCGCGGAATCAGGTGGACGATGTCCGACGAAGGCGCGGGGGGCGGCCGGGCGCCCGACTTCAGGCCGCACGACGAGGCCCTGCTCGGCCTCGCCCATCGCCATGCCGCGGCGTGGCTCGACGCCCTGTCCGAGCGGCCGATCCCACCACGTGCCACGACCGACGAGGTCGCCGATGCGCTCGGCCGCGACCTGCCCGAGCACGGCGAGCCGGCCGCCGAGGTCATCGAGCGCCTCGCCGAGCGCGTCGAACCCGGCCTCATGGCGACCGGTTCGCCGCGGTTCTTCGGCTGGGTGATCGGCGGCGCGCAGCCGGTCGCGCTCGCGGCCGACTGGCTCGTCTCGACCTGGGACCAGAACACGGCGCTCCGCGTGCTCGCCCCGGGTGTCATCGCCGCCGAGGAGATCGCGGGTGCGTGGCTCGTGGAACTGCTCGGCCTCCCCGCCGGCAGCGAGGTCGGCTTCACGACCGGCGCGACGACCGCGCAGACGGTCGCATTCGCCTCGGCGCGCGACGAGGTGCTCCGCCGGGTGGGGTGGGACGCGACCCGCGACGGCCTCGCCGGCGGTCCGCGCGTGCGGTTCATCGTCGGCGAGGAGGGCCACGGGACGGTCGACCTCGCCGGACGTTACGTGGGGCTCGGCGAGCCGACGAGGGTGCCCGTCGACGAGCAGGGCCGCATCCGGATCGACGCGCTGCGCCGCACGCTCGAGGCGGAGGACGGACCGGCGATCGTGGTGCTCCAGGCCGGCAACATCCACTCGGGCGCGTTCGACGATCTCCGGGCCGGCATCGCCGTCGCGCACGACGCCGGAGCGTGGGTGCACGTCGACGGGGCGTTCGGGCTGTGGGCGGCGGCGTCGCCGCGGCTTCGGCATCTCGTCGCGGGCCTCGAGGAGGCCGATTCCTGGTCGACCGACGCCCACAAGACGCTGAGCGTGCCCTACGACTGCGGCATCGCCATCGTCGCCGACGGGCGCGCGATGACGCAGGCGCTGAGCGTGCACGCCAGCTACCTCCAGGCCGACGGCGTCGTCGCCGATCCGCACGAGAAGGTGCTCGAGCTCTCGCGGCGGGCCCGCGGCATCCCGACCTGGGCGGTGCTGCGCCACCTGGGCCGCGACGGCGTCGCCGCGCTGATCGACCGCCTGGCCGGGTCGGCCCGCGTGATCGCGGACGGCGTCGACGCGCTGCCCGGGGTGGAGGTGCTGAACGACGTCGTGTTCACGCAGGTCTGCATCGCGCTCGAGGACGACGCGGCGACCGAGGCGCTGAGCGCGCGGCTCTGGGCCGACGGCGAGGTGCTCGCGATGACCTCCCGCTGGCACGACCGCGCCGTCGTGCGGTTCTCGGTGAGCAATTGGGGCACGGATGTCGCGGAGGCGCGTCGCACGGTCGCCGCGGTCGAGCGTGCGCTCGCCGCGATGCGCGCGAGCGCCTGACCGTCTCGGCGCCTGCACGCGACCGGCGACGATGTCGGTGGCATCCGCTTGAATGGTGGGATGACCGGGGCGCTCGATTCGTTCGCGCCCGCGACGCGGGCGTGGTTCACCGAGTCGTTCCGCGAGCCCACGGCCGTGCAAGACGCGGCGTGGCGTGCGATCTCGCGTGGCGATCACGCCCTCGTGGTCGCCCCCACCGGGTCGGGCAAGACGCTCGCGGCGTTCCTCTCGGCGATCGACCGGCTGCACCATGCGCCGCCGCCCGTCGTCGACGCCGCGACCGGCGAGGTCGCCGACGGCGCGCCGAGGGCGACGCGGGTGGTCTACCTCTCGCCGCTCAAGGCGCTCGGCGTCGACGTCGAGCGCAACCTGCGCGCGCCGCTCGTGGGCATCGCGCGGACCGCTGCCGCCCTCGGCGTCGAGGTGCCCGACGTCACCGTGGGCGTGCGCTCGGGCGACACCTCGCCGACCGACCGCCGGCTGCTCGTCAAGCGGCCGCCCGACATCCTCATCACGACGCCCGAGTCGCTCTTCCTCATGCTCACGTCGCAGGCGCGCGAGACGCTCGCGCGCGTCGAGACCGTCATCGTCGACGAGATCCACGCGCTCGCGGGCACCAAGCGCGGCGCACACCTCGCGATCTCGCTCGAGCGGCTCGACGAGCTGACCGCCGCGCCCGTGCAGCGCATCGGCCTGTCGGCGACCGTGCGCCCGCACGAGGAGGTCGCGCGGTTCCTCTCGGGCACGCGCCCGGTCTCGATCGTCGCCCCGCCGTCGGGCAAGAAGTTCGACCTGCGGGTGACCGTGCCGGTCGACGACCTCGCCGACCTGTCCGGCGAGGCGGGCGGCTCGGTGTGGCCCCACGTCGAGGAAGCGATCCTCGACGAGGTCCTCGCGCATCGGTCGACGATCGTGTTCGCGAACTCCCGCCGCCTCGCCGAGCGGCTCACGGCCCGGCTGAACCAACTGTGGGCCGAGCGCACGGCCGACCCGGTGCCCGAGCTCGAGGTCGTGGGCGCGCGCCGACCGCCC
>DASTQT010000454.1:0-7761 GCA_035761605.1 Agromyces sp.
TCCTGCTCATCGGCGCGTGCGCCGCGATCGAGGCCGGTGTGGTCGCCGCGTTCGGGCACGACGGGGCCGAGGCGGGCTTCGTGCTCGCGATCTTCTCCGTCGGCAGCCTCGCCGGCGGGCTCACGCTCGGGCACGTGCCCATCGGTCCGTGGTCGACCGCGCGTCGCATGTTCATCGTCTTCGTCGGCACCGCGCTCGCGGCGTTCTCGATGGAGTTCTGGTGGCTTGCGATCACGCTCTTCATCGCGGGCATCGGCATCGCGCCCGCCCTCGCGGTGCTGTTCGCGATCGTCTCGGCGAGCGTGAAGTTCTCCGACACCGCCGAGGCCTACGGATGGGTCGGCACCGGCCAGCTCATCGGCGCCGCGCTCGGCTCGGCGCTCGCGGGCTTCCTCATCGACGGCTACGACGCGGTGGGCGCGTTCTGGGCCGCGGGCGTCCTCGCGTTCCTCGGCTTCGTCGTGCCCGCGCTCGCGCGGCGCTGGCATCCCGACCTGCGCGGCCGCGACGCGAGCCCGATCCCCGACACCGAGCCGGTGCCGGTCACCCCCAGTTGACCCATCCATCCGAGAGGTGAGACGGATGTCGCATCCCCCGCTCGCGCCCCTGGTCCCGCTCGCCGACGGCCGTGCCGTCCCGCAGGTCGGCTACGGCATGTACAAGGTGCCCGCCGCGGATGCCACGCGGCTCGCGCTCTCCGCGATCGAACTCGGCTACCGGCACCTCGACACCGCCGCGCTGTACGGGAACGAGGCGGAGGCCGGCGCCGCGGTGCGCGAGTGCGGCCTGCCGCGCGAAGAGGTCTTCGTCACGAGCAAGGTCTGGAACGACGACCACGGGTACGACGAGACGCTGCGCGCGTTCGACGCGGCCATGGGCCGGTTCGGCCTCGACCGGCTCGACCTGTACCTCATCCACTGGCCGATCCCGTCGAAGGACCGCTACGTCGACACCTGGCGCGCACTCGTCCGCCTCCGCGAGGAGGGTCGGGTCGACTCGATCGGCGTCTCGAACTTCCACGCGCACCACCTCGAGCGCATCATCGACGCGACCGGGGTCACGCCCGTCGTCAACCAGGTCGAGCTGCACCCGTGGCTGCCGCAGCGCGAGCTGCGCGCGGCGCACGAGCGGCTGGGCATCCGCACCGAGGCGTGGTCTCCGCTCGCGCGAGGGCGCCTCCTCGGCGACCCGGTGCTCGAGCCCATCGCCACGAAGCACGGCCGTTCGGTCGCGCAGGTCGTGCTCGCGTGGCATGTGCGGCAGGGCACGATCGTGATCCCCAAGGCGTCGAGCCCCGAGCGCATCGCCGAGAACCTCGACGTGTTCTCGTTCGAGCTCGACGAGGCGGATGTCGCGGCGATCGCGACGCTCGAGTCCGGCGAGCGCACGGGGCGCGACCCCGATTCCGACTGACGCATCCTCACAGCGGACCGCAACCCGATCGTGACCCGACTCGCAGCCGGCATCCAGACATCGGGTTCGGGCCCGGCGGTACCGTGACCGCATGACCCGCCGACGCGCTCATCTCGCCGCGGCCGCCGCCGTCGCCGCACTCCTCCTGTCCGGCTGCACCATGGGCCAGGGCTCCTCCTCCGACGGCGGCACCCCCGGCGTCGCGCCCCAGCCCGACATCGGCGTCGAGGCGCCCGCCGAGGGCGGCGATGCCGGCGGCGAGGAGTCCGCGCCCCAGCAGCCGGTCGAGGAGGACCGCAGCGTCATCACGACGGGCCGGCTCACGATCACCGTCGACGACCCGGTGGACGCGGCATCCGACGTCGCCTCGATCGTGGACCGGGCCGGCGGCCGCATCGACAGCCGCAGCGAGACGCCCGGGACCGACACGCAGCAGGCTCGGGCGACGCTCGTCGTGCGGATCCCCGCCGACGGGTTCGACGCCGCACTCGCCGAGATGCGCGAGCTCGGCGAGGTCGACTCGCTGCAGCTGGACGCGTCCGACGTGACGCAGCAGCGACAGGACCTCGATGCGCGCATCGAGGCGCTCGAGGCATCCGTCGACCGCCTGCTCGCCCTGCTCGCGGAGGCGACGACGACCGCGGACCTCATCGCGATCGAGTCCGAGCTCTCGTCGCGGCAGGCCGAACTCGACAGCCTCGTCTCCCAGCGGGACTGGCTCGTGGACCAGGTCGACTACTCCACGCTCACCGTCGACCTGCTCTCCGAGGGCATCGCACCCGATGCCGGGCCCGACGACTTCTGGAGCGGGCTCGTCGCCGGCTGGGAGGCGCTCGTCGCCTTCCTCTCCGGCCTGCTCGTCGTGGCGGGAATGCTGCTGCCGTGGATCGGGCTGCTGCTCGTGCTCGCCGCGATCGTCGTGGGCATCGTGATCCTCGCGACGCGGCGGAACCGGCACCCGCACGACGTCCCGCCGTCCGGCGACCGCCCGGCATAGGCTGGGGCCGTGAGCGCGCTCAGCCCCGAGACCCTGCTCGACGACGACCTGCTCGCGCGCCTGCGCGAACGCGCAGCCGACTACGACCGGCGGAACGCCTTCTTCACCGAGGACCTCGACGAACTCGGCGAGCGCGGCTACCTCCGCGCGCTCGTGCCCGCCGACCTCGGCGGGCTCGGCTGGGACCTCGCCGACGTCGTGCGCGCGCAGATGCGCCTGGCCGGAGCGGCGCCCGCGACCGCCCTCGGCGTGAACATGCACCTCGTGTGGGCCGGCGTCGCGCGCGTGCTGCACGACCGCGGCGACGCCTCGCTCGACTTCGTGCTCAGGGAGGCCGCCGACGGCGAGGTGTTCGCGTTCGGCATCAGCGAGGCCGGCAACGACCTCATGCTGTTCGGCTCCGGCACGGTCGCCGATCCGCAGCCCGACGGCACCGTGCGCTACTCGGGCCGGAAGATCTTCACGTCGCTCTCGCCCGCCTGGACGCGGCTCGGGGTGCACGGCCTCGACACCCGTTCCGACGACTCGCCGAAGCTCGTCTACGGTTTCATCGACCGCGAGGACCCCGACGTCCGAGTGATCGACGACTGGGACACGATCGGCATGCGCGCCACGCAGAGCCGCACGACCGTGCTCGACGGCGCCCTGGCCGCGGCCGACCGGGTCGTGCGCCGGCTCGACCCGGGCCCGAACCCCGACCCGTTCGTCTTCGCGATCTTCGCCTGCTTCGAGCTGTTCCTGAGCTCGGTGTACGCGGGAGTCGCGACCCGGGCCCTCGAGCTCGCCGCGGACTCCGCGAGGTCGCGCGTCTCGGCGAAGACCGGCAAGGCCCGGTCCGAGGACCCGGACGTGCGGCGCCGGATCGCCGAGGCGGCGCTGGCGCTCGACGCGATCCCGCCGCAGCTCGTCTCGCTCGCGCGCGACGTCGCCGACGGCGTCGACCACGGCGCGTTCTGGTTCGCCAAGCTGTCCGGCGTGAAGGTCCGCACGGTCGAGACCGCGCGCGACGTCGTCGACCGCGCCGTGCGCGTCGGCGGCGGCGCGACCTACTTCGCGGGCAACGAGCTCGGGCGGCTGCAGCGCGACGTGCTCGCGGGCGTGTTCCATCCCTCGAGCGAGGATGCCGCGCTCTCGACCATCGCGAACGCCTGGCTCGGTCCGGTGGCCGAGGAGCGCCGATAGACTGTCGCCGCGGCGCGTGCCGCTCGTCCGAAGGAGTTCGTCGTGAGCCTGTTCCCGTACCTCATCGCCATGGCCCTCTTCCTGTTCGGCCTGTGGCTCATGAGCGTCGCCGACGCCGTCATCGGGTTCGAGGCACTCGCCTTCTTCGGCGGCATCCTCAGCGCGTCGCTCGCCCTCGCCATCCCGATCAACGTGCTCGGACGCCGCGAATCCGGCATCTGATGGCGCTGCCCGCCACCGACACGATCGTCACCTTCCCCGTCGGGGACCTCGCCGCGACCGGCACCGTCGTGCACGTCGCGCCGCACGGCGAGCACGTCGCGGTCGTCACCGACGTGACGAGCATCCACCCCGTCGACAGCGCGTGGCCCGACCAGCCGGCCGACGCCGGCGTGCTCCGTGCCGGCGGCGGCGAGTTCCCGATCCGCGACGCGGTCGTCGCGGCGACCGACGGCGCCGACCTGCACATCGGCGACATCCCCGTGCGACCGGGCACCGACGGATGGACCTTCCTCGTCGCGCACCTCCTCGACGCCGACGTACCCGTCGCCGAGGGCGACGAGGTCGAGCTCGAGGCGGATGGCGCGGCCCGTCGCGCGCTCTCACTCGGCCACACGGCCTGCCACGCGGCATCCCTCGCCCTGAACCGCGCACTCGCCGGGCGGTGGTCGAAGGCGGCCCGCGAGGACGCGCTCGGTTCGCCCGACTTCGACGGCATCGCCATCGCGACCTCGCGGATCCATCCGTTCGGGTCGGTCGACCGCTACCGGCTCAACAAGTCCCTGCGCCGATCGGGGTTCGACCCGAGCGGTCTCGCCGACGGGCTCGTCGAGCTCGCGGCATCCGTCGACGCGACCCTCGCGGAGTGGGTCGCCGCCGACGCGCACGTGCGGATCGAGCGCGTTGGCGAACACCTCACCGACCGTCGCACCTGGGTGTGCGAGCTGCCGGAGGGCTCGGCGCGGATCCCGTGCGGCGGCACGCACGCCTCCTCGCTCGGCGAGCTCGGGGCCGTGCACGTGTCGTTCGAGCTCGGCGACGACGGCGGGACCCCGGTGCTCGAGATGACCACGACCGCGTCGCCCGGCGCGGCCTGAGCGTTCCTCAGCCCCGACGTCGGCGCGCGGGGTTAGCATGTCGGGCGTGGGTATTCGCATCGAGAAGGTCGACCTGCCCGGGATCGGCTTCCGCCACGACCTCGTGACTGAGGGCGGGCGTCGCATCAGCGTGGTGTCGCACCGGGACGGCGAACGCGACCTCGGCGTCTTCGACGACGACGATCCCGACGCCTGCCGCGACTCCATCCCCCTCAACGACGACGAGGCAGCCGCGCTCGCCGACGTGCTCGGCGCGTCCGTCATGATGTCCCGCCTGACGAGCCTCTCCGACGAGACCGCGGGACTCTACACCGAGCAGATCGCCCTGCCGACCGATTCGCCCTACCTGAACCACCCGCTCGGCGCCACCAAGGCGCGCACGCGGACGCACGCGTCCATCGTGGCGATCGTGCGCGACGGCCAGGTCATCCCGTCGCCCACGCCCGCCGACGTGCTGCGTGCCGGCGACGTGATCGTGGCGGTCGGCACCCGCGAGGGCCTCGACGGCGTGTCCAACCTCCTCGCGCACGGCCCCG
Organism: Agromyces sp.; assembly: GCA_035761605.1. GTDB lineage: Bacteria > Actinomycetota > Actinomycetes > Actinomycetales > Microbacteriaceae > Agromyces. Next base: position 5,226 of record DASTQT010000454.1, read on the forward strand.
ACTGAGCCGGGCACCGGGATGCACGAGACGACGCTGCTCCTCATCGAGGTCGGCGCGCTGCTCTTCGCCATGAGCCTGCTCGGCCGCGTCGCCATCCGCTTCGGCATCTCGCCCATCCCCCTCTACCTCCTGCTCGGTCTCGCGTTCGGCCAGGGCGGGATCGTGCCCCTCGAGGCGAGCGAGGAGTTCCTCGCGACCGCGTCGGAGATCGGCATCATCCTGCTGCTCGCGCTCCTCGGCCTGGAGTACACGGCGCAGGAGCTGTTCTCCAGCCTCATGACCTCCCGGCGGGCGGGCATCGTCGATGCGATCCTGAACGCGCTGCCGGGCGCGGCCCTGGCGCTCCTGCTCGGCTGGGGGCCGGTCGCCGCCGTCGCGCTCGCGGGCGTCACGTGGGTGTCCTCGTCGGGCGTCATCGCGAAACTGCTGCGCGACCTCGGCCGCCTCTCGAACCGCGAGACGCCGGCCGTGCTCGCGGTGCTCGTGATGGAGGACCTCGCGATGGCCTTCTACCTGCCGGTGCTCTCGGCCATCGTGGTCGGCGTGAGCCTCGCGCAGGGCGCCGTCGCGGTCGCCGTCGCGGTGGGCGTCGTGGCGCTCATCCTGTGGGTGGCGCTGCGCCACGGGCACGTCATCTCCCGGCTGTTCCCCGCCGACCCTGCCGAGCCCCTGCTGCTCGGCGTGCTGGGGCTCGTGATGCTCGTCGCCGGCCTCGCACAAGAGGTGAGCGTCTCCGCGGCGGTCGGGGCCTTCCTCGTCGGCATCGCGCTGTCGGGCCGCGTGGCCGCGAACGCGAGCGCCGTGCTCACGCCCCTCCGCGACCTGTTCGCGGCGACCTTCTTCGTGTTCTTCGGGCTCACCACCGACTCGGCCGCCCTGCTCTCGATGCTGCTGCCGGCGTCGCTGCTCGCGGTCGTCACGATCCTCACGAAGCTCGTCTCGGGCGCGTACGCCGCGCGCACGGCCGGCATCGGCACGCTCGGCCAGTGGCGTGCCGGGCTGGTGCTCGCGCCGCGCGGCGAGTTCTCGATCGTCATCGCCGGCCTCGCCGTCGGCGCGGGCGTCGAACCGGCGCTCGCCCCGCTCGCGACCGCGTACGTGCTGATCACGATCCTCGCCGGCACATTCCTGTCGCGGCTGCCGGATGCCGCGTGGTTCCGCTCGGCCGTCCGGCGCCGCCGCGCGACCCCCGGGCAGCCCGGCCTGAGCGGCGCGCGACCCTAGGTGGTCGCTCAGCCCGTGGAGGCTTCGGCGTCGCCGTCGTCCTCCGGCTCGGCCAGCAGTTCCCGCACGCGCGGCACGACCTGCGTCGCGTAGAGCTCGATCGAGCGCATCATCGCCTCGTGCGGCAGCGTGCCGTTGGAGTACTTGAGGTCGAAGCGGTCGGCGCCGAGCGTGCGCATCGCGGCGGCGATCTTCTGGGCGACGGTCTCGGGCGAGCCCGCGTAGAGCGCGCCGTGCGTGCTCGCCTCGCCCTCGAAGTGCTCGCGCGTGACCGCGCCCCAGCCGCGTTCCTTGCCGATGCGGTTCATGATCACCTCGTAGTGCGGCCACAGCGTGTCGAGGGCCGCCTCGTCGGACTCCGCGATGATGCCGGGCGAGTGCACCGCAAGCGGCTGCGGATCGTGGCCGAACTGCGTGAGCGCCTTGCGGTAGAGCTCCGCGAGCGGGGCGAAGCGCACGGGGCTGCCGCCGATGATCGCCAGCACGAGCGGGAGGCCGTAGTGCGCGGCGCGCACGACGGACTCGGGGCTGCCGCCGACGCCGACCCAGGTCTTCAGGGCGCCGTGCTCGACGCGGGGGTAGACCAGCTGGTCGGTGAGCGAGGAGCGGAGCTTGCCCTCCCAGGTCACCGGCTCCTGCGGAAGCAGCGCCGAGAAGAGGCTGAGCTTCTCCTCGAACAGGTCCTGGTACTGGCTGAGCTCGAATCCGAACAGCGGGAAGGACTCGATGAACGAACCACGCCCGAGGATCACCTCGGCGCGACCGTTCGAGACCGCGTCGAGCGTCGCGAAGCGCTGGTAGACGCGCACGGGGTCGTCGGAGCTCAGGACGGTGACCGCCGAGCCGAGGTGGATGCGCTCGGTTCGGCCCGCGATCGCGGCGAGCACGACCTCGGGCGCGGAGATCGCGAACTCGTGGCGGTGGTGTTCGCCGACGCCGAAGAAGTCGAGGCCGAGCCGGTCGGCGAGCTCCGCCTCCGCGACCACGTTGCGCAGCACCTGCGCCTGCGGGAGCAGCTCGCCGTCGGGGCCGACCGTGACGTCGCCGAAGGTGTCGAGTCCGAATTCGTAGTGGCGCGCCATCCGCTGCTCCCCGTCCTTGGTCGATGCACATGCATGCACCTGACGGAACTCCGTCCACCCCGAGACTATTCCGCGCCGCGCCCGGCCGGGAATGGCTCGAGCGGGTGGCGCGTTGGCACGAGTGACGGCGTCGCGAGGCGACGTCGGCGGGTCGCGCCATCCGGCCGCCCGCGAAGGAGGAGCACGTGACGGACCGACCGGTCATCGGCATCTTCGGCGCCGGCAAGGTG
>DASTQT010000455.1:0-7106 GCA_035761605.1 Agromyces sp.
TCGAGCACGCGCGAGTTCTCGCCGAAGCCCGGCCAGAGGACCTTGCCGTCGTGGCCCTTGCGGAACCAGTTGACCTGGAAGATCTTCGGCGCGTTCACGTCGAGGATGCGACCCATCTTCACCCAGTGGCCCCAGTAGTCGGCCATGTTGTAGCCGCAGAACGGGAGCATCGCGAACGGGTCGCGGCGCAGCTCGCCGACGGTGCCCTCGGCGGCCGCGGTCTTCTCGGAGGAGATCGTCGCGCCCATGAACACGCCGTGCTTCCAGCTGCGGGCCTCGGCGACGAGCGGCACGTTGGTCGCGCGGCGGCCACCGAACAGGATCGCGTCGATCGGCACGCCGTCGTGGGCGTCCCAGTCGTCGGAGATCTGCGGGCACTGCGCCGCGGCGACCGTGAAGCGCGAGTTCGGGTGGGCGGCGGGGCGACCGGATGCCGGCGTCCACGGGTTGCCCTCCCAGTCGGTGAGCTCGGCGGGCACGTCGTCGGTGAGGCCCTCCCACCACACGTCGCCGTCGGGGCGGAGCGCCACGTTCGTGAAGATCGTGTTGCCCCACAGCGTCTGCACGGCGGTCGGGTTCGTCGACTCGCCCGTGCCGGGCGCGACGCCGAAGAAGCCGGCCTCGGGATTGATCGCGTAGAGGCGGCCGTCCTCCCCCGGACGCATCCAGGCGATGTCGTCGCCGATCGTCTCGACCTTCCAGCCGGGGATCGTGGGCTGCAGCATCGCGAGGTTGGTCTTGCCGCACGCCGACGGGAACGCCGCGGCGACGTGGTAGGCCTTGCCCTCGGGCGAGGTGATCTTGATGAGCAGCATGTGCTCGGCGAGCCATCCCTCGTCGCGCGCCATGACCGATGCGATGCGCAGCGCGAACGCCTTCTTGGCGAGCAGGGCGTTGCCGCCGTAGCCCGAGCCGTACGACCAGACCTCGCGCGAGTCGGGGAACTGGACGATGTACTTCGTGTCGTTGCAGGGCCAGTCGGCGTCCTCGCGGCGGTGGCCGACACCGTCGACGAGCGGGTAGCCGACCGAGTGGACGGTGTGCACCCACGGCTCGCCGGCCTCGATGAGGCGGTACACCTGCTCGCCCATGCGCGTCATGATGCCCATCGAGAGGACGACGTACGGCGAGTCGGTGATCTCGACGCCGAGCTGGCTGATGTCGCCGCCGAGCGGACCCATGGAGAAGGGGACGACGTACATCGTCCGGCCCTTCATCGAGCCGTCGAAGACGTGCGTGAGCTCCTCGCGCATGGCGTGCGGGTCGCGCCAGTTGTTGGTGGGCCCCGCATCCTCCTCGTAGGTCGAGCAGATGAAGGTGCGGTCCTCGACGCGAGCGACGTCCGACGGGTCGGTGCGCGCGAGGTAGCTGTTGGGACGCCATTCAGGGTTGAGCTTGATGAACTTGCCCTCGGCGACGAGCTGCTTGGTCAGGAGGTCGGCCTCGTGCTTCGAGCCGTCGCACCAGACGATCTCGTCGGGCTTGGTGAGGGCGGCGATCTCGGCGACCCACGCGCGGAGGGCGGGATCGGTGGTGCCGCGCGGGCGGTCCTCCGCGTCGGAGGCGGATCCGGAGGCGCTGACCGAGAAGTCGGAGATGGTCATCGTCGTCCCTTTCGTGGAGGTTCGGGAGGCCCCCGTGTTCGGTGGCGTGTTTCCAGTGTGCGAGAAGACGAGGCATCCATTCGGCCATTTCAGGCGTTAAGATTCGTGGATCTTTCGATATTCTGAAGGCATGAAGCTCGGCAGCCCAGACCTGGCCACGCTCGGCCACCGCATCCGCCACTACCGCGGCGAGCGCGGCCTCACGCTCGACCAGCTCGGCGACGAGGTCGGCCTCGCCGGCAGCCAGCTCTCGCTCATCGAGAACGGCAAGCGCGAGCCCAAGCTGTCGACGCTCGACGCACTCGCCTCGGCGCTCGAGGTCGACCTCGCCGACCTGCTCTCCCGAGAGGCGCCGAGCCGGCGCGCCGCACTCGAGCTCGAACTCGGCCGCGCGCAGTCGAGCCCGCTCTACGCGAGCCTCGGCCTTCCGCACGTCAAGCCCACGCGCGGCATGAGCGACGAGTCGCTCGAGTCGATCGTGGGCCTGCACCGCGAGCTGCAGCGCCGGGCGAGCGAGGCGATCGCGACACCGGAGGAGGCGCGGCGCGCGAACACCGAGCTGCGCGAGACCATGCGCGACCGTGCCAACTACCTGCCCGAGATCGAGGATCTCGCCGAGGAGCAGGTGCGCGCCTCGGGGCACCGCTCGGGTGCGCTCACGCACCGCGAGGTCAGCGTCATGGCCGAGCGGCTGGGGTTCCAACTCATCTACGTCAACGACCTCCCCGATTCGACCCGGTCGATCACCGACCTCGCCAACGGCCGCATCTACCTGCCGCCGGCGTCGATCCCCGGCGGGCACGGACTGCGCTCGATGGCGCTGCAGGCGATGGCGCACCGCCTGCTCGGGCACACTCCTCCGGCCAGCTACGACGAGTTCCTCTGGCAGCGGCTCGAGATCAACTACTTCGCCGCGGCGTGCCTCATGCCGCAGGACGCGTCGGTCGCCTTCCTGCAGGAGGCGAAGAAGGAGAAGCGGCTCGCGATCGAGGACTTCCGCGACGCGTTCGGCGTGACGCACGAGGCCGCGGCGCTGCGGTTCACCAACCTCGCGACGAGCCGGCTCGACATGACGGCGCACTTCCTGCGCGTCAACGGCGACGGCGCCCTGCTGAAGGGCTACGAGAACGACGACCTGCCCCTGCCGTCGGATGTCACGGGGTCGATCGAGGGCCAGTGGGTGTGCAAGAAGTGGAGCGCGCGCACCGCGTTCGAGCACACGAACCGCACGACCGAGAACTACCAGTACACCGACACCCCGGCGGGCACGTTCTGGTGCGCGACGCAGACCGGGCGAACGGACGCCGCGGAATTCTCGATCACGGTCGGCGTGCCGTTCAACCAGGCGAAGTGGTTCCGCGGGCGCGAGACGACGCTGCGCGCGACCTCGACCTGCCCCGACGAGGCGTGCTGCCGGCGCGCACCCGACGGGCTCGCCGAGCGGTGGGCCGGGCGGGCGTGGCCGAGCGCGCGGCTGCACGCGCACGTGCTCTCGCCACTGCCGTCGGGCACGTTCCCCGGGGTCGACGACGTCGAGGTGTACGCGTTCCTCGAGGCGCACGCCGACGAGTAGGTCGTACTGCTCGGCGAGACATGCGTCATCGTGTCTCTTGCGATAGTGTGCATCACACAGTACAGTGCATGACATGAGCACGGATGACACGACGACCGGCCACCTGCAGGAACTGCGGCGCGGCACGGTCGTGCTCGGCTGCCTGGTGCGGCTGCGCGAGCCCGACTACGGGTACGCCCTGCTCGAGTCGCTCAACGGCCTCGGCATCACGGTCGACGCGAACACGCTGTACCCGTTGCTGCGTCGCCTCGAGAAGCAGGGACTCCTCACGAGCGAGTGGAACACCGACGAGGCCCGGCCCCGCAAGTTCTACCGCACCAGCCCCGCGGGCGAGCAGCTCGCGGGCGTCCTCACCGCCGACTGGAAGAACATCGACCGGGCGCTGACCCGGCTCACCTCGGGAGACGAACGATGACCACCCCGACGACCCCGTCCCTGACCGAGCGCTACGTCCACGCGGCCACGCGCACCGCACCGGAGGCGCAGCGCGACGAGCTCGCCCGCGAGCTCCGCGAGCGCATCGGCGACGCGATCGACGCACGACTGGCCGCGGGCGACGGCAGCAGCGCCGGCGACGCCGAGGTCGCCGCGCTCACCGAGCTCGGCGATCCCGAACGCCTCGCTGCCGGTTACCTCGACAGGCCCCTGCAGCTGATCGGCCCACGGTACTACCTCGACTGGCTGCGGCTGCTGAAGCTCCTCGCCGCCATCGTCGTGCCGATCGCCACCGGCGCGGTGATCCTCGCGAGGCTCATCAGCGGCGGCACCGCGGGCGAGGCGATCGTCGACGGACTCTCGACCGGGCTCGCCGTGGCCGTGCACCTCGCCTTCTGGGTGACGCTGGTGTTCGCGATCATCGAGCGCACGTCGCGCACGGCCCCGCTCACCACGTGGACGCCCGCCGATCTGCCCGAGCTTCCCGCGCCGCGGCAGGTCGGTCTCGGAGACCTCATCGCGTCGATCGTGTTCCTCGTGCTCTTCGTCGTCGCGCTCGTCTGGCAGCACTTCACGGTGCAGTTCCCGGGCAGCGAGACCACGCCGGTCCTGAACCCCGAACTCTGGTCGTTCTGGCTGCCGTACCTCATCGGCGTGGCGGCGGTCGAGGTGGTGTTCGTGTCGTTCCTCTACCGCAACGGCCACTGGAACTTCGGCTTCGCCGCGGTCAACGTCGTGCTCAATGCGGCCTTCGCGATCCCGGTCATCTGGCTTGCGGCGACGGGGCAGTTGCTCAACCCCGGGTTCTTCGAGCTCGTCGGCTGGCCCGAGGGCGACGACCCCGGCGGGATCGTGTCCACGGTGGTGATCTCGGGTGCGGTGCTCATCGCGGCGTGGGACTCGATCGACGGGATCCTCAAGGCGTGGCGGGCCAGGCGCGGGGAGTTCGGCCGGTCGTGCTGAACGCGCCGATCGTGCGGTGAATGGATGCCGCGGGGCGACGACCCCGCGGCATCCGCTCGTCCGCTCGTCCGCTCCGGCCGGCCTGCGGCACCTACTTCGGCTGCATGCGGATCGCGCCGTCGAGGCGGATCACCTCGCCGTTCAGCATCGGGTTCGCGATGATCGATCGCACGAGCGCGGCGTACTCGGTCGGGTGGCCGAGGCGCGACGGGTGCGGCACCTGGTGTGCGAGCGACTCGCGCACCTCGTCGGACATCCCCGCCATCATCGGCGTCTCGAAGATGCCGGGAGCGATGGTGACCACGCGGATGAGCAGCTTCGACAGGTCGCGCGCGATCGGCAGCGTCATCCCGGCGACGCCCGCCTTCGACGCCGAGTAGGCCGCCTGGCCGATCTGGCCGTCGAACGCGGCGACCGACGCGGTGTTCACGATCACGCCGCGCTCGAGGGTCGCGGGCCCGCCGGGCACGCCGCCCGACACGGGCTCGGTCTCGGCGATCGCGGCCGCGGCGAGGCGCAGCACGTTGAACGTGCCGATGAGGTTCACCCGGATGGTGCGCTCGAACGCGTCGAGCGGTGCCGGGCCGTCTCGGCCGACCGTGCGGTTCGCAGTCACGATGCCCGCGCAGTTGACGGCGACCCGCAGCGGGGCGAGGGCGGATGCCGCGGCGACCGCCTCGCGCACCTGGGCCTCGTCGGCGACATCCGCCGGCACGAACCGGGCGCGCTCGCCCAGCTCGGAGGCGGCCTGCTCACCGCGCGGGCCGGGCAGGTCGACGATGACGACGTGCGCGCCGCCGTCGACGAGTGCCTGCGCGGTCGCCCGCCCGAGGCCGGACGCGCCGCCCGTGACGATCGCGGATGCTCCGCCGAGTTCCATGTGTCTCCTTGGTTGCTTGTTCGGTCGAGTGCTGCAGTTCGGCGCGAGCGTGCCCTTCGAAGCGGTCCGGTTCGCGCCGAACGGGACCACTCGCTCGGGCCGATCGCGTCAGAGGCGCTGGATGATCGTGGCGTTGGCCATGCCGCCGCCCTCGCACATCGTCTGGAGCCCGTACGTGCCGTCGCTCGCCTCGAGCTGGTTGACGAGCGTGGTGAGCAGGCGCGTGCCGCTGGAACCGAGGGCGTGCCCGAGCGCGATGGCGCCGCCGCGCGGGTTGAGCTTCGAGACATCCGCCCCCGTCTCGGCGAGCCAGGCCAGCGGCACGGACGCGAAGGCCTCGTTGACCTCGTACGCGTCGATGTCGTCGTGCGTGAGGCCGGCGCGCTCGAGGACCTTCGCGGTGGCCGGCACCACTCCGGTCAGCATGTAGAGCGGGTCGCTGCCGACGACCGAGAAGGCGCGGAACCGCGCGCGCGGCTCGAGGCCGAGCTTCTCGGCGGCGTCGGCGCTCATGATGAGCGCGGCCGACGCGCCGTCGGTCAGCGGCGACGAGTTGCCCGGCGTGATGCTCCACGCGACCTCCGGGAACCGCTCGGCGAGCGCGTCGGTGCGGAACGCCGGGTTCAGTCCCGCGAGCGACTCCAGCGACGTGCCCGGCCGGACGGTCTCGTCGACGAGCCGGTCGACGCCCGGGACCGGCACGAGCTCGGTGGCGAACGCGCCCGACTCCCCCGCCTGGGCGGCGAGCGCGTGCGAACGCGCGGCGAAGCCGTCGAGCTCCTCGCGCGAGAAGCCCCACTTCGCCGCGATGAGCTCGGCCGACACGCCCTGGTTCACGAGGCCGTCGGGGTAGCGGGCGCGGATGCGCGACCCGTACGGGTCGGCGCCGGCCGCGCTCGACCCGAGCGGCACGCGGCTCATCGACTCGACGCCGCACGCGATGACGATGTCGGCGTGCCCGGCGAGCACGGCCTGCGCGGCGAACGTCGCCGCCTGCTGGCTCGACCCGCACTGGCGGTCGATCGTGGTGCCGGGCACCGTCTCGGGGAACCCGGCGGCGAGCACGGCGTTGCGGGTCACGTTGTACGACTGCTCGCCGATCTGGCTCACGCAGCCGCCGATCACGTCGTCGAGGAGCCCCGGATCGAGGTCGTTGCGGTCGACGATCGCGGTGAGCACGCCCGCGAGCAGGTCGACGGGATGCACGCCCGACAGCATGCCGCCGGGCTTGCCGCGCCCCACCGGGGTGCGGACGACGTCGATGATCACGGCTTCGTGGCTCATGGAATCCAGCCTATGTTCTCCGATGGTCGAGTAGCCCGAAGGGCGTACCGAGACCCGCGGCGTGAAGCGGTCTCGATACGGCCCTGCGGGCCTACTCGACCACCGATGGGTCAGCCGACCTCGGCGACCTCCGGCACGGCGGCCGCGACGACCTGCTCGACCCGCACCGGCTGTCGCTCGGGCAGCACCACCGGGTGCGTGCCCGCCATCGCCTCGATCACGCGGACGACCTGGCACGAGTAGCCGTACTCGTTGTCGTACCAGACGTAGAGCACGACGTCGGTGCCATCCGCGATGGTGGCCAGCCCGTCGACGATGCCCGCGCGGTTCGAGCCGACGAAGTCGGTGGAGACGACCTCGGGCGACT